>NZ_JAMXRY010000024.1:0-80043 GCF_024124525.1 Halomonas sp. OfavH-34-E
GACGGTCGTCACCAAAGGCCTCGAGCAGGCGGTCAAAGGCAATGAATACGACACGCTTGCCTTTCTCGAGAAGGTTCCACCACTCGGGGTTCTCGTCGATCAGTTTGAGCTGTGTGGCGGCATCGACCGGATTGTTGATGAACTCGGTGAGTTTGCCGACGATGGTGTCAATTTCGCGCACCAACTTCGGTTTCTGTTCCTCGAGCTTGGAGTCGAGTTCTGCCAGAAAATCCATCGCCGCACCGCCGGCCATGTTGAGCAGGATATCTGCGGCGATATCGACGCCTTCACCGCGGGCAAAGGCCTGTATGCCTTCGCGGGTACCCACGCGGATAGGGCGGGAGGCGTTGCCAAAGGCGGGCACCAGACCGATGGCGTCGATCACCAGCACCGCCCAGAGCCAGACGTTCTGGTAGTTCGGCGTGCCGTCTGCGTCGTTGCCATCGAGGTCAACCACGTCGCGGGCGACGTCGCCGATGGCCATGACGTTACCGACCACCGGCAGCATGTAGGCGGCCTGGACGACCACGTCGAGTACCGTGACGGAATCTTCCTCCACGTCCATCATGATCACGGCTTCCGGGGTCTCGCCTTCGCTGTAGGGCTCGGCGGTGACCACCCGGCGATGGTTGAGTGCCTCTTTCAGAGGATCGTGGTCCAAACCTGGAATGACGTGGTTGCCCCAGCTTCTTCTCGCGGCCATGCTAAGTTTCCTTCCTTATGTCCCCACAAGAGGGCGCCATCCCTGATGCATTCAGTGAGGTATTGACCGCTACCCACCGAGCCCCTTGGCGATATTGGCCTGTCGACTCAGGAGCGTTTCTTCGGTGATCCACCCGGCCAGCCTGGCGACGTCAGGTCGGTGTCCTGAGCGTGAGGGGTATCCTTGAGGTCGCCGAATGTCGGACTGGTGGGGACGTCACCCTTCCAACCGGGTGATGACAGCTCGGTATTGCCAAGCCCTGGGAGCTGCTCCTGAAGCTTCTCCTGCGCGATCTTTTCGAGTTGTGTCCTGGCTTGCTGACCGACACGCCCCGGAAGATCGCTCGGGATGTCACCTGGGATGGTTGGCAGCGGAGGCCCCTTGGGCCAACCTGGCGACGATAGACCCGCGCCGGAAGTGCTTGGCATTCTTCCGGACGTTCCGCCGGCCCAGCCAGGAGACTGGAGGAGGCTGGGCGCTGGTTGGCTGGTCGACCCCAGGCCACCGGCGCTGCCCGGTACGGCGGCCTGGGTATCGCCGGACGCCGTGGCATACGTTGGCTTGATCGGCACCTTGACGGGCCATGCCTGGGGCCGTTTGTCGATTTCTCGCGGGTCCTGGAAGTACTCGACCTGGACTCCCCCCAGAGGCAGCCCAGGCAGCGTTGCCTTGCCGGCGGCGTCCAGCACCCCTTGGCGTACCGAGCCATCGGCGAGGAAAGCGCGATAGCGGGCGCCGGGCACCGGCCGACCGTTGCCATAGAGGTGTTCAAGATCCAGGTTGGAGGGTTCGGTTTCTGGAAGGTTGTCCAGCGGATAACTCAGACTCGTGGGCCCGCCAAACAGGTGCTGGCTGCCCTTGACGTCGATAGTGCCGGGGGCGTGAATTTCGATGTCGCCACCCTTGAGTCGGATATAGCCGCCGCCGCAGGTCAGCAGCACTTCCTCGGCAGCGGCAATGTGCACGGCGTCTTCGGTGGAGGTGATGCTGAGCTTTTTCTCTGCTGTCAGCGCCATCTCGTCGCTCTGGGCCTGCACCTCGACCTTGCCCTGGGCGGCGAACAGCTTGATCCCGGCACGCTGGACGAACAGCGACAGTCGGTCGGCGATGCTGGCGACCAGGCGTTTGCCGGCGGCCAGGTTGATGTCCTCGCTTGCGGTGACGCTCAGCGACTTGCCCTGGGCCAGGTGGGTGGACTGGGGGGTGCTGATGGCGATGCCCGCCGGGGAGGCCAATTGCAGCCAGGGCTCCTTGAGTCGCGCGGCCTCGCCACGCCCACCTTTGCTTGCCGTTGTCACACTGCTGCCGTCGAAGGCTGTGGCAGAGTCGGCACTACCGTGGCGCTCCTGGGCGTCGTCGCTGGCCTTGTGCAGGTCGGTGCGGCTGGCAAGCGCCTCGGCGTCGTGGTCGACAGCGCTGTCGCTGAGGCTGTCGGCAAGCTGCCAGGCGCTTTGTAGCTCGCGCCAGGCGGGGCGCATGTCGAGCTGCTCACCGTTGGCACCAAGCTGTCCCCAGCTGCTGACCAACAGGCCCTGGTTGGCGCGCACGGCGCCGTAGGCGTCGGTGCGCAGCTCGAAGCCGGTGCCGCGAAAGTCGCCGCGGGTATTGCCGTGCTGGTGGATCAGATAGCCGAGGTTCAACTGGCTCTTGGCGTGCTCGGAGTTGAGCCGCACCCGCTCCTGGTCGGTGGCGTCATCGAACACCAGCTCGTTGTACTTGCCGCCGCGATAGGTCTTCGACTTGAAGCCCGACAGCAGGCCGTTGGAATGCCATTCCGGACGTTCATCGCCGTTGTAGACCCGACCGGTGATCAAGGGGCGATCCGGGTCGCCCTCGAGGAAGTCAACGATCACCTCCTGGCCGATGCGCGGGACAAAGACCGCGCCCCAGCCGGCGCTGGCGTTGGGCTCGCTGACCCTCAGCCAGCAGCTCGAGCCAGCGTCGTGGTGACCCAGCCTGTCCCAGTGAAACTGCACCTTGACCCGGTTGAGCCCGTCGGTGTGGATTTCCTCGCCTTCCGGCCCCACCACGGTGGCGGTCTGGGGGCCACCCATCACTGGGCGCGGATGGTCGAGGCTCGAGCGATAGGGCAGGCACAGGCGCTGGGTCTCGATGTCGACCAGATAGTGACCGGTGCCGGCGCGCTGGTAATCGTCACGGTGGAGGCTGGAGTCTTTATCAGAAAGACCCAGCCCGTGGGCGCGACGCGCCTGATCGAGCTGTTCCTGCAAGCTGCCGGGCAGGGTCGACAGATGCGCCGATACCGGCAGGGCATTCTCGGCATGCACGCTGAGGCCCAGCACCAGGAACTCGCGCTCGCTGTCGTCGCCGCGCTCATGTTGGCCATGCTGGGTCAGGGTGAAGTGGCCGCCTACCTGAAGCTGGCGGGCGCCACCGGCGCCATGGAAGCGCTTGGCGCGGGACTCCAGGGCTTCCAGACGATTGACCGCCAGTCGCTCACCGCGACGGTGGTCCGGGTAGTAGTACTCGCCGGGATAATCGTAGACCTCGGTGTCCGGCAGGTGGCCCTGGTCGCGGATGGTGTCCTGGGCGATGTCGCTGGGGTGGCGAGGCTGCTTGTAGTTGAAGGTGGCGAGGCTTACGCGGGTGGGCTGCTGCTGACGGCGCCCACCCCACTGAGTCAGTGCGTCCTCGGCCTCAGTGGCGGCCTGGCGATGGAAGCGGATGGCCTGGGGGGTTACCGCTGGGCAGGTATCTACGCTGTCGGTGATCACCAGGCAGTGATCGCCTTCGCCATGGCTGAAATAGAAAAACAGTCCTTCTTGTTCCATCAGCCGGTTGACGAAGTGGAAGTCGCTCTCTCGGTACTGCACGCAGTAGCTGCGCGCGGGGTAGTCGCGACGAAGATCAAAGCGGTAGCGCCCCTTGGCGATCTCGTGGCCCTGGAACACCACCTCGATCACCTCGGTGACGGTCTTGTCCTGGAAGATGCGGCTGTCACGACCGAGGCTCAACAGGGATAGCCAGGGCACCAGCACCAGTTGGTAGTAGTAGACGCCACCGTCTTCGCCGAGCAGGGCGGCGGTGTCGACCAGGCCTGAGAGCGGACGGTAGCCGCCGTCGGCCTGGCGGATCTCGATCAATGCCGGCTGCGCGATCAGCGACTTGAGCTCGATGTCGCCACGCTGGGAGATCACGTCGAGGGTGTAGCAGAAGGGGCGCGAAATGGCCTCTTCACCGACCAGGCGATGGGGGATCAGCGATTGCCCGGCCAGATGAAACTTGAGCAGGCGCTGATCCTGACTCAGTGTGACGTCAAAAGCACCCAGCAGGTCGCTTGGGCGATACGAGGACCAGGAGGGGTCGTCCATGCTCAGCACCCTCCTGCCAAACGTGCCCACTCGGTGGGCGCCGATGGAAGACGCAGTGATGCGCGCAAATGATGGGGAGCAGATGGCATGGCGGTTCCTCCCTGAACGATTCCGTCAGTCCGAATCTGGAGGATCTTACCGGCGGGACGGGGCCCGGGCAGCAGGGGAAAGGCGTTTTCAGAAAGGGCTTACGCAGGAAAACGACATGTCGAGCAAGCTGTGCCTTGGCAACACCGCAAACCGGGCATTGAAGGAGGCGGTGCACGCCGCTTGGGCCCTGAATGGCGGCTTGTGGTTTGCAGTGCCGCTGCGCTGGATCCCGGGCTTGCCGTGTGAACGCCACCCTATGCAATCACACGGCAAGGCCGCTGGCTGAATCCTGGAGGCGCTGCCCTAGGGCGAAGAGGTCTGTTGTTTGGCGTTTCCGCTGGATGTGCCTTCGTTGTCATCGGGGCGTTCGCGCTGTTGTCTGGCCAGCGCCCAGATCTTCTCGTCAAGCTTGGCCTCGAGCGCCTTGAGTCGCTCTGACTGATTTGCCAGCAGGCGCCTCTGCTCTTCGATACGCTCGTTGAGCAGGTCAACCTCGTGGCCTCGAGCGCGCAGGTTCTCCTCGGCTCGCGAGCGCTCCATCTGCGTCTCGCGATGGCGCTTTTCCTCTTCTGACAGTTCGCCCCGCAGTGCCTGAAGCTGCTGCTGCAACACCTCCTGGCGCTGATCGGCCTGCTTGAGGCGCTGGGCATGAGCCTTTTCCGCACTTTGTCGTTCCTGGCGTGCTTCGTCCAGCATGGCCATCAGCCGCGCCTCGGCGGCCTCGTGGCGCTGTTCTTCCTGGGCCAGGCGCTCGCGATGCTGCTTCTGCTGGTCATCCAGCGCCTGCTGGTACTCCCTGCCTTCACGCTCCTTGTCCTGCTGCAGACGATCAAGCTGAGCTTCGAGCTGGGTGGCGCGTTCGCCTTCCTTGATGAGCTGCTGCTCCAGCGCTTGATTGGCGCTCGCCAGTCGTGCCGATTCCGAGGCCGCCTCCTGCAGGCGCTGCTCCATGGATGACAGATGGGCCGACAGGGCGCTTTCGCGCTGTTCGGCGTCCTCGGCGCGACGATCAGCGGCGGCCACCTTTTCAAGCGCGCCTTCCACGTTGCGATCGGCCTCCTGGCGATAGTGGGCCAGGTTTTCCGCCGCTGCCTCCTGGGCCTTGCTCCAGAGCTCTTCGGCCAATCCCTGAAGCTCCACGGGCATCCCCTGGGGTGGCGGAACGTCTCGTCGCTCTTCCCGGCGTGAACGCCATTCGCGCAGATGTTCGCTGATGGTGGTGAAGCTGCCGGTGCCGAGTATCTCTCGGACCTTCTGAACGCTGGGGGCTTCCTGCTGCTTGAGCAGAGTATCCACCGCTCGTTGAACGTCGTCGTAGGTGATCCCGGTACGGGCCATGAAGCTCTCCTTGTGCGGTGGTCGATTCCGCCAGCGGCTGATCATGCCTGAATGCCCCCTCGCTCGCCATGCTCCGGTTCGCTTTCTGTGACACCCGTTGGCACTGCCTTGCGGTGTCGTCACGTGAGCGGTGCTCACATTCCTGCGAACCCCTGCCTGCTCCGTGAGGGGGCGGCTGGTGCCGCCAGCCATCATTTCCATTAAGCAAAGGCGATAGTACGTGTAATTACATAAAGCGTAAATACGTAGGAATATTTATGATATGCGACAATAAATCAAGATTACGCGCCTTATCTTGAATTTATTGGCCTACAGGGGCAGACTAAAGCGATCAGCGCTCGTTGCGGATGCATGGGAGAAGTTGGCGTCGTATAGCGCGGGAAGGGCTGCTGCGAGTTGGTTGCAGCGGTAGAAGCGGCGCGCCTTCTCGTTGATGTCGAACAAGGGCGCGTAGAGGACGTCTAGGGAGAAGTTCTTCTTCGGATAATGGATGGTTTAAAATCAATGCGTTACATGGTTTCTTGCTCGCCCGGCAGGGCGGCCTTGGGTTAGGCTAGAGCAGGGAAAAACGAGACCAGGAGAGAGCGCGGGCATGGCAGCGCCAGACCGGGGAAAGCGAGAGCGGAGAATGGCTAGAGAAGAGAAGAGCTAGAGCCGAGAAGGGCCAGGCCGGGGAAAAGCGAGAGCTGAGAATGGCTAGATCAGAGAAGGGCCAGAATAGAGAGCGGCAAAAGTAGAGAAGCACGAGGGCGGGAGAGGGCGGCTGGCAGGTGAGTAGCGGTCAAGCCACCCTGACATCAAGGGTTATGCCCACGCCACTTGGCATAAGCTGCCGTTTCAAGCGCCAGAACGATCAGCGGCGAAGCCACGAACAGGAACGTCTTCAGGGATTCGAGAATATCCGGTGTCATACGTCCTCCTCAGAGGAAAACCTCTTCTTAGAATAGATTCCGAGAGCTGCACAGCCAATCCCCAGCAGCACCCCCGCGAGCGAAAGGAGTGCGGGTATCTGAGGCGTGAACAGGCCGCCCATGAGACTGAGTGCCGCGATGGTGGCACCAACCCGGTCAACGAAGTCCCCGAAGCCACGGGCAACGAAATGCTGGTTGTGACTCATGATCCATCTCGACGGCTCCCTGTCGTTCATACATCAGCATACCCGAGACCCTCAGATACCGGCGCAACCAGGCTGCGCGCTATCGCGTTCTCGCACATTGGCCGCGCGCAACCGGATGTGGCCATCGGTGTCTTGAGCGGCCAGCTGGTCAGCAGGACTTTTTATCTATTCAGCCGCGCCAAGCGACGACACGCAATGGCGCAAGCCAATGGGCAGGTCATATGAGCAAGACACCTCCGATACAGGCACAGGACGGCAGGGCGATCGTCGGCAGCACGCCGGGGGGCACCCTGGTCGAGGGCGAATTACCGTCTTCGTCGTCCCCGCAGGCCCTGATCGAGGCGGAAGATGACTGGCAGGCGGTGGCTCACTGGCTTGCCGAATACGCCGGCAGTGCGCAGACCCATCGCGCCTACCGCCGCGAGGCCGAGCGGCTGCTGCTGTGGCTTGAAGAGCGCCGCCTTTCTTTGGCCCAGATGACCCGGGGTCACCTTGATGAGTTCGAGGCCTTTCTCGCCGACCCGCGCCCCCGCGAACAGTGGATAGGCCCGGTCAGGCCGCGCCAGGATCCTCGTTGGCGACCGTTTCGTGGCCCACTGTCGCCGGCAAGTCGACGCCAGAGCCTGGTGATCCTGCAAGGCATGATGGCCTGGCTGGTGGAGGCGGGCTGGCTGTCGCGCAACCCGTTTCGATTGATGCGCGACAAGCGCAGGCGCCTCAACAATGGCCAGCGGCGTGTCGAGCGCTATCTGGAGCGTCCGCTGTGGGACTGGTTGTGGGCCTGGCTCAATGAGCCAATGGAGCCAGGTGCCGACCGACGAGCCAGATTTCTCTGGACCAGGCGGCGGCTGGTGTTCGGCTTTGCCTACCTGCTGGCCCCGCGGATCAACGAGATGAGCCAGGCGCGCATGGAGGATCTGGTGAGGCGGGAAGGGCGCTGGTGGTGGCAGGTGGTCGGCAAGGGCGGCAAGTTTGCCGAGATTCCGGTGCCGCCCGACATGATCGAGCTGGTCCGGGAGGCGCGGACGCTCTACGGCGAGCCGGCAGATCCCGCCGGAGACCCGGCGCCACTGTTGAGACGCCTGGATGGAAAGACCGCGCTGGGTGACAACCAGTTGTACCGACTGATACGCACGACCTTCAGTCAGGCCGCGGACTGCCTGGAAGAGCAGGGCGGGGATCCCCAGGCGGTGGCACGGCTACGACAGGCTACGCCGCACTGGCTCAGGCATACCGCTCTGACCCATCAGGCCCAGGCGGGCGTGGAGCTTCGTTATCTGGCGCAGTCGGCACGTCACTCACGCCTGGAGACGACGTCACGCTACCTTCACACCGAAGATGAGGAATGGCATCGCCAGCAGTCGCTGCACGGCCTTGGCCAGGCAGAAGGGGCAACATGGGGGAAAGGGATGGGGGAGAATAAGGAATGAAGAAACAGCCCCTTGGACAGGTTTCTGGCTGAGGGCTGCTAGTGGAGCCCGCCAATGGAGCCAACCAGGCAAGCCTAGTGCTCGAGGGGGCCGCGCTTTCGGGCGATATAACGATTGGCGTGCTCGGTGAGCGCCTTGACGTCGGACTTGTAGCCACGGTCGAGTCGGTAGGCAGCCACCGCCAGCGCCAAGGTGGCGCCCAGCATGATCAGCATGGCGATATGGAATGTCATCACTTGTCCCTCCAGGTGAGCAGGGCCTTGGCATAGGATGCCACGAGAGCCAGACCAAAGCCAACGAAGGCGCCCCAAAGCGGCTTGGCCGTGCTGGCCACCACCAGCGTCGCCCCCGAGCTATCCTTGTCGGCGAAGAACAGCGCAATCAGCGAAAGCGCGCCGACGGTGGTGCCCGCGCGATCGGCCAGATCCAGCAGATTGGTAAGGATGGCCGCTCGCTTGGCTCGCCGCTGGGCGGCCAGGTGAGCGATGATTTCTTCCAGCTGCTGCTGCGTCAGGCCTCGCTCGGAGGCCGGCGTGCCGGTCTTGTCGGCCCGTGACGAGCCCAGGTACTGGTCGAGCTCCTTTTCCAGTGCATCGAGTCGTCTGTCACGTGCGCGATGCGGGCCCTGTCCTTGGGGGTCTGGCGCTGCTGGCATGTCTATCTCTTTACGTAGCTTAGGCGGCGAGCGACAGCGAGTGCTCCGCTCCGTTGTCACCCGCTCAGGGCGAATTCTAGCATGACGCCTGGCCGGGTTCTCCGAACCGGGGCTGACCGGGGGAGGACGACGGCGGGGCCTGGCAGGTATAATCCTGGCAGCATTCTAGGGAGTCACCATGACCACGACGAGTACCGCAGAACAGGCCCAGCAGGAGCTGCTGGAAGAGTTTGAACTGTTCGACAACTGGATGGACCGCTATCAGTACATCATCGACATGGGCAAGGCATTGCCGGCCTTCCCCGATGAGCACAAGCGTGACGAGCTGAAGATTCAGGGCTGTCAGTCCAATGTGTGGATGCACCACGAGCGCCAGGGCGACACCCTGCACTTTGCCGCCATCTCGGACGCCGCCATCGTGTCAGGGCTGATCGCCGTGCTGATGCGCATCTACAACGATCGAAAGCCCAGCGACATCCTCGCCACCAGTCCGCATTTTCTCAAGGACCTGGGTCTCGACAAGCACCTGTCGCCGACCCGCAGCAATGGCCTCAACGCCATGCTCGAGCGCATCTATCGCGTCGCGGAGCAGGAAGCTGCCTGACGCTTGAACCCTGGGCGTCGACGAGGCGCCCGCGTCAGTCCGCTGATCTCGAGTCGCTGTCGCCGCGCACCTCAAACCGCTCGTCGAGCTCCGGATCCTGGCGGCAAAGCCTCTCGCTGGGCCCGCCAGGCACAGGATCGATGCCGCCCTTGGCGCCAGGATGGCAGCGCAGAATACGCTTGAGCGCTAGCCAACCGCCCCGTATCGGGCCGTGAACCGTTATGGCTTCGTGACTGTAGTGCGAGCAGCTTGGCCAGTAGCGACAGCGTGGGCCCAGCAATGGGCTGATGACACCCTGGTAGAGGCGAATCAGCGCCAGTAACGGCCATGCCAGCCAGCGCTTCGGTCCGCGCCCTCGGAGTGATGGCTCCTGCGCGGGGGGCGATCGATCATCGCGACCACGGCCGCTGTCAGCCCCGGCCGTCGCCGATGACTCAGGATCCCTTGGTGTAGAGCTCATCGGGATCGATCAGCGCAGCGCTGCTGATGCGGGCGCTGTCAGCCTCCAGGGACAGATAGAAACAGCTACGACGGCCGGTATGGCAGGCCGGACCGGTCTGCTCGACCTGCAGCAGCAGGGTATCGCCGTCACAGTCCAGCGACGCACTCTTGAGATGCTGCTGCTGGCCGGAAGACTCGCCCTTGCGCCACAGCTTGGCGCGGGAGCGGGAGTAGTAGCATACCCGGCCAGTGCGCAGCGTTTCCTCCAGCGCCTCCCGGTTCATCCACGCCATCATCAGCACTTCGCCGCTATCGTGCTGCTGGGCGATGGCCGGCAGCAGACCATCGCCGTTGAATCGCACATTGGCCAGCACCTCTTCGAGAGAATGACGGCTATCGCAGGGTTCGCGCTCGAGGCGTTTGAGCAGGTCGGTCATGGGGCTCAGGTGGCGTCCTTGGGGGTGGAAGAGGATGTATTGACTGGATCAGCGGTGGCGTCGGCACGCTCCTCCGCACCATCGTTGCTGCCGCCTTGGCAGGCCTGGCACAGGCCAAGCAGTTCGATGGTCTGGCGCTGTACCTGGAAGCCCAGCGTCCTGGCACGGCTTGCCAGTTGCTCGTTGATCTCGTCGAGGTGCAATTCCTCGACGCGCCCGCAGTCCCGGCAGATCAGCAACTGGAAGCGATGGGCATGCTCGGGGCAGGGGCAGGCGACGTAGGCATTGAGCGACTCGATGCGATGTACCAGCCCCTGTTCGATCAGGAACTCCAGCGCACGGTACACCGTCGGGGGGCGCGCGGCGGCGTGATCCTTGGCTAGCCGATCCAGCAGATCGTAAGCCTTGAGGCCACCGCTGGCCTCACCGATCAGTTCCAGTACACGTCGCCGGATGGGGGTGAAGCGCACGCCACGATGTGCGCAGTGAGCTTCAGCCTGTTGTAGCAGGGCGGTTTCGGTCATGGGGTCCAATATTCACGAAGCGGCAACCTAGTCTACGCGCTGGCCCGCCGGCGGGCCAGACACGCGAAACTGTCAAATGGCTTCTGCCGGGGCTTCCTGCAGCTCGCCCTGGCGGGCGAAATGGTGCTGGGCGAAGGCCACCCGCTCGGCAGCGCTGCGCTCCTCGGTCTGCGCCTCGATCAGATCGAGGCGTCGCCGCAAGCCTTCGCCATTGGCCATCTGGATCGCCAGGCCAGGGCGGGCGTTCAGCTCGAGCAACATGGGGCCGCGGTCACGATCGAGCACCATGTCGGTGCCGAGATAGCCAAGCCCGGTCATCTCGTAGCAGCCGGAGGCGAGTTCAAGAAGGGTGGTCCAGCCAGTGATCTGCAGGCTGGCCAGTTCGTGGCCGGTATCGGGATGGTCGGTGCGCGAACGATCGAACTGGACACCTCGTACGGCGCGCCCGCTGGCGATATCGATACCGACGCCCACCGCACCCTGGTGCAGGTTGGCCTTGCCGTCGGAGGCGGCGGTGGACAGCCGCATCATCGCCATCACCGGGTAGCCCTTGAACACGATGACACGGATATCCGGCACGCCTTCGTAGGTATAGGCAGCGAAGGTGGTATCGAAGTTGATCAGCCCCTCGACCAGGGCAACGTCCGGGGAGCCCCCAAGCGAATAGAGCCCCGAAAGGATATTGGAGACGTGGCGTTCGACATCCTCGATATCCAGCTCCGCGCCGCTGGGCTTGATGAAGTGCTTGCCCTCGACTCGCTCGATGACCAGGATGCCCTTGCCGCCGCTGCCCTTGGCCGGCTTGATCACAAAACCGTTGTGGCCCGCCAGCATCTCGCTGATGTGCTTGACACTAAACTGGGTCGACACCGTACCGATATGCTCCGGCGTGGTGATGCCGTATTCCTGTGCCAGCAGCTTGGTCTTGAGCTTGTCATCCACCAGCGGATACAGCTTGCGACTGTTGTAGCGACCGATGTAACGGATGTTACGCCGGTTCATGCCGATGATGCCCTTGGCCTTGAGCTTGCCGGGACTGGTCCAGTTGAGCATGGCTCAGTCCTCCGTGACCGGCTTGAAACGACGCAGTTCTAGCAGCCGGTAACCGGTGTAGTTGCCCAGCAGCAGGATCAGCGCCATCAGGATGAGCTGCAGGCCGAGGAAGTTAAAGGTGATGTGGCGAATCCACGGATTGTTCATCGCCAGATATGCCAGTACCGCGGTCAGCAGGCTGCCGCCGCCCTGGATCAGCACCTCCTTGGGGCCTTCTTCTTCCCACAGGATCGACATCCGTTCGATGGTCCAGGACAGGATGATCATCGGGAAGAAGGTGATCGTCAGGCCCGCATTGAGGCCAAAGCGATAGGACAGCACGGTGAAGATCGAGATGATCGCTATCACCGTTATTATCACCGCCGTCACCCTGGCCACCAGCAATAGATTCAAGTGTGACAGATAGCTGCGGATGACCAGACCGACGGCCACCACCAGCAGAAACCCGACCAGGCCGGTGAGCAGGGTGGTCTGGATGAAGGCCAGGGCAATCAGTACCGGCATGAAGGTACCGGACGTCTTGATGCCGATCAGCACCCGCAGCAGCACCACCACCAGCGCACCGATCGGGATCAGCAGGATCGTCTGGAACAGCGCCTGCTCCTCGAGCGGCAAGCTGTGAATCGAGAAGTTGAGCAGGGTATCGCTGTCCTCGGCGAGCTGGCTGCGCACTGCCGCCGCGGCGGGCTGATTGCGTACCAGCATGGAGAAGGAAATACGTGAATCGCGACCGCCTTCCACCTCGAGCACGGCATTGCCAGCGCTTTCCCACATCAACAGGTTGTCGGGCTTGCCCTGTTCGCCGGTGGCCGGATTGAACAGTGCGCGCTTGTCGCCGTCATAGACCTGTATCCACGAGGTCAGGCTCTGGCGCCGACGGCCGCTGTCGAGCATCAGGCCACTGACCTCACGGGCGGCAACGCCGGCCTGGTTCAACAGGCGCACGGCCAGCGGCACACGATCGAACTGGGTCAGCAGTAGCCTGGCATTTTCCCCCTGGCGGTCATCGGCGAATTCGCTCAGCAATTCACGGGCGAAGGTAAAGGCGTCGGACGAGCGTGCCCAGGCGCGGTCGATCACCTGCTGGGCGGCGGTGTCGTAGGGACGCTCCCAGGCGACATCGGTCACCGGCGGCGGCGGGGGCGGAGCAGTTGCCTTGCGGGCACCTTCGGTCACCAGTACCTGGGCGGTGTAGTAGAGGCGCTGATCGCCCACCGCCTCGCGGGTGGACCACTCGGCGCGACGTGCGCCGTTTTCCTGCAGGAACGCCAGGCCATAACCCGGCGAGGCGGTGTGCTCGGTCAGCACCCGAAAACCGGCCTGAGAGGAGGGCAGGGCCATGTCCACCTTGGCCGGCTCGCCCTGGCCATCGAAGGTGACCTGAGCCTCGATTTCCCAGACCTGGCGCTGTTCACCCGGCGTCCAGGGGACCTCGAATTCCACGTGGCGGTGAATGCTCATCGCGATGCCAACCACCATCAGCAGGGCGACGATCAGATAAAAGGGCAGTCTGGACATGGGTCTTCCTTAATCGGGAGCGAAAGGCCGACGCCCCGGGGCGTCGGCACACAGCGTTATCTCAGGGCTGTTCCTGATCATCACGATCGGCCGCTTCCTCGTCGGCGGCTTCGCTGGCCGATTCCCCTCCTGGGTATTCGGGACGGTCGTGCAGGTAGTGGCGTGCCACGTCGATGACGGCGATATCCAACAGGAAACGACGGCCAAGCAGGACGGGATAGCTCAGGTGGGTGCGGTCGTTCAGGGTGAATTCAACCTGTTCACGCAGCGGGCCGAGGGTCATCAGCAGGCTGACCACAGGGCGGCTTTCTTCACCGTTGGCCTGGACGATGGTCACCTTGCGTTCTACCGGTGCCTCGATCCATTCATCGCGCACGGCCTCGACCACCGAATCCTCTTCATTGAGGCCAAGCTTGAAGCGCACCCATTCGTCACCATCCCGTTCGAAGGTGGTGACATCGGTAGCGGACAGCGATGAGGTATTGGCCCCGGAGTCGATCCGCGCCTTGAGATAGGTGCCCACATCGGGCAAGCCAACCCACTCGCTGCGTCCCAGCAGTTCCTTGTTGTCGATACCGGACTCGGTGCTGGCCTCACACTGCGTCGTCCGAGGACCGGGCTCCGCGCTGCCGCGCTCGAGCCCGGCCAGATCCTGGCGTACGCCGCGCAGCAGGCTACCGACTTCGCGGATATCGGCGGTCATGCGGCGATCCTGCGCTGCCTGTTCACTGAGCATGTCGTGGGTCAGGTCGCAGCGTCCCGCCAGGCGCGTCTCGAGCCCTCGGATCTCGGCGTGGAATTCCGAAGGCGTGAGAGGTTCGGGGGGGGGCGGAGCGTCGACCGGTGCCAGTGCACAACCACCGAGCATCGCGGCGGCGGCCAAGGAAAGAAAACAAGTCGGTCGGAGGGGCATGACGCTAGCGTCCTTGTATCGGCATCGACAAAAATGGTGAGACTCGCAAAGATCGCTCCCGAAGAAGCCCATCGAACGAGACAAATTGAAGCGATGATAAGGAGCGACGCCAGCGCTGTCCATGCTGGGGCCGGGTTGATCACGCCTCAGGTGCTCCGCTGTACTGCTGAGAACCGCCTACAATCCCGAGCCCGCACCCCTGGAAAAGCGCTAGGGTGTCTACTGGGCGGGGCTCATGTCTACCTCATCAGAAATCGGGACAATAGACCCAAGGAGTTGCCTGAGTATTGGTGGCTACACATGTCCCTATACACGCCCCTGGGCATTCCGCTTCTACTATGCAGAACCTTTCGTGCTTTGCTGAAGCTAGCACGAGGCTGACTACAATAACGCAACAAGATAGCGACAGAGTCGACTAAAAGGTTCAACGTTCTCGTCGGAGCCCTCGCCATGGACAACAAGTTTCTTGTGGTAGTGACCAGTCACGCCAAGTATCCCAATCATGATCGAGCCACGGGTCTGTGGCTAGGTGAAGCCGTGCATTTCATCGATCATGTCGAACAGGCTGGCTGGACCTGCGACATCGCAAGCCCCAAGGGGGGCTATACGCCCATCGATCCCCACAGTCTGGCGGCCGCCGAGCCGATTGACTGGGACTACTATCAGAACAAGGACTTCATGAACCGCCTGGGTACGACGCTGGCCCTGGACGAGGTCAACGCAGCGGACTATCGGGCAATCTATCTGGCGGGCGGGCATGGAGTCATCTGGGACTTTCCGGGCAACGAGACGCTCCAACGCCTGTGTCGGGACACCTACAAGGCAGATGGTATCGTATCCTCTGTGTGTCACGGTGCCGTGGGCTTGCTCAATGTGACCCGGGATGATGGGGAATACCTGATCAAGGGCATGAAGGTGACCGGCTTCTCCAATCACGAGGAGCACCTGGCCAAGCTCGACGACATCGTGCCGTTTCTTACCGAAACGGAGCTTGTCGAGCGTGGCGGACTCTATTTGAAGGCGGATCGCGCCTGGGAGCCATTCGCCGTAGTCGATGAGCGGCTGGTCACCGGGCAAAATCCAGCCTCGGGCCGACGCGTGGCCGAACTGGTGCTGGAAGCGTTGGGCGACTGATCACCGTCGGTCAGCAAGATCTTTTCTATCCGGACATCACCATGGCAGCCAGACATCGTCAGGGAAGACGCAAGCTCCAAAGGGGAGGCAGCAGAGCATCAGAGGCTTGTCTGGGAGAACCGGCAAACACCTCATTTAACATAATATAGATTATGCGAACCATGGGTCATGAAAGCTTGTGAAGGCTGATAACAGCCTCTTGTCACCAGAACCCCGCATCAATCGCTGTCCTTATCTACCTCGAACTTACCTCGAACTCGGCGGTAGCTTCCCACCGAGCCCAACGGATTCAGATCACCGAACTGGCAGTCCTGTCGAGCTGCCTGCGTCAACCGATGACAACTGACGTACTGGCGGCCGGCACTGACTCACCCCTTTTCTTTGAACCGCTGGTAAGTCTCCCGGGCGCGTTCCAGGTGGCGCGCCATGGCGGCTCTGGCGGCGTCGGGCTGGCGTGACAGGATGGCGTCGAGCACGTCCTGGTGCTCGGCTTCCACGCGCTTGAGATAGGTGCTGGTGGAGTCGGTGTTGACCTCGCTGGTCGCCAGCTTCGAGCGTGGAATCGCTCTCAGGTTGAGCTGCTCCAGCGCCTGAGGGAAGAATGGATTGTGGGTGGCCCTGGCAATCGCGTGGTGGAACTCGAAGTCCTCGTTACGCGCCTGGCTACGCTGCTGACGAGCCTTGACGAAGGCCGCATGGGTGTCACGCAGGCGAGTCTCGTCGTCGGCCTCGAAGCGCTCGGCGGCCAGTGCCGCCGCAGCGGGCTCCAGATTAAGCCTCAGTTCGATGACATGCAGGATGTCTTCGACGGTGGTTGGACGAATCCGCTTGGCGGGCATGGCCTCGGCCGGTGCGGCCCGGATCACCGTGGTGCCGACGCCACGCCGTGCCTCGACCAGGCCCAGCGACTTGAGGTGAGCCACCGCCTCGCGGATCACCGTCCTGCTGACACCGAAGGAATCACACAGGCCGCTTTCTGTCGGCAGCTTCTCGCCGACGGCGATGGTTCCGGCGGTGATCAGACCTTCCAGCTGGTCGGCCACGTTCATCGACAGACTGCCTTCACGCGTCAGCTTCTTGACGTTTAGCGGTGCCGGTTCCGTGCGGGGTGCTGGCTTGGCTGCCATGGTCGATTCCTCTTCAGTTCGCGTGGCGATGACGCGACGTGCCGCAAAGCGCTATTTTTCAGGGCTATTTATCAGGGCTGTATATCAGCACTGACTATCAGGACGCCAGTGTATCAAGGCGATGGCGTCAGGTCCCCGGTGTCAGGCTGCTCGATCCTCTATCCCTCTATCCCTCTATCCCTCTGCCAGTGTCGGAGACGGATGCCTGGTGGCTTTCCGCGACGATTCAGTGGCTATTCATCGTCAGGATGGCCCTGGCCTGCAAACTTGCCGCCCTGGAAGCGCACCGAAGGGTCATCGGGAGCCAGCCGCCCTCCCCTGGCCTCGATCTCGGTACGCCAGGGTTCGGAGCTGTCCTTGGGCACCCAGCCCAGAAAGCCTGCTTCGCGATTGTCCCACCATTGTTCGGCGTTGTTGGAGGCGCCGTAGACCACGGTGTAGGCCAGTTCAGGGACGCAGAAGGCGCGCTCGAGCAACGCCATGAAATCCTCGACGCTCATCCAGGTAGCCAGCATGCGGGCATCGGCGGGCTCAGGGAAGCAGGAGCCAATACGCACCGCCAGGGTTTCGACCCCGAACTTGTCGAAGTACAGACTGGCGAGGTCCTCGCCGAAGCTTTTCGACACGCCATAGAGCGAATCCGGGCGTTTCGGCACCTTGGCGTCCAGCCGCTGATGCTGTGGGTAGAAGCCGATGACGTGGTTGGAACTGGCGAATACCACCCGCGGCTTGTCATGACGGCGCACCGCCTCATAGAGGTGATAGGTGCCCATGATGTTGGCCGGCAGGATCTGCTGCCAGGAGCGCTCCACCGATACACCGCCCAGGTGGACAACACCATCGCAGCCTTCCACCAGGCGAGCGACAGCATCGACGTCGGTCAGGTCTGCCGTGACGATCTCTTCATGGCGGGTGTCGTGGGTCACGTCCTGGTCGACGGTGACCATGTCGGACAGGCGGACCTCCTTCGCCAGGCGACTCAGATGAGGTCTCAGAGCGGTGCCCAGGCCCCCGGCGGCGCCGGTGACCAGCAGTCGATTCAACATGTCAGAATTCCTTCTCGGGTGTCGTGTCTCGTGTCTCGTGATACGCGCCTTCAGCGACCGAAGCCGTACAGTTCGGCGGGATTGTCGACCAGGATGCGTTGGCGCTGCTGCTCATTGGCCCAGGCCAGCAGTACGTCGAGCTGGTCAGGGTCGCCGGGGTACTGATCTCGCGGGACACCAACATGGGGCCAGTTGCTGCCCCAGAGGATGCGTTCCGGTGCGTGGTTGATGACCCGCCGGGCGATGGCGCCGACGTCGTCGTAGTCGGGCCCTCCGCTCAGGCTGGTCTCGTAACCGGCGCAGACCTTGAACCAGGCGTTGCCGCGGTCAAGCAGCCTGAGAATGGCATCGACGCGAGGATCATCGGCCGGCACCGGATCGATGAACTTGCCGATATGATCGATGATGTACGGGCACTCGATACGTTCCAGCATCGGCAGGTGCTGGTCGAGCTCGCGGCCATTGAACTGTACCATCAGGTGCCAGCCCAGGGGCGCGATCAACGGCTCGACCTCGGGCAGGCGAGCCAACGGCATGGCGCCTCCGCCCAGGTTCATGATGCGTGCGCCGCGTACACCTCGGCCATGCCAGTCTTCGAGGGTTTTCAAAGGGGTGTCAGGACTGACGGCGGCGACCCCGCGGGCCTTGTCCAGGCCCAGTTGATCGAGCGAAGCAAGCAAGGCGCCATTGTCGAACTGATAGGCGTTGGACTGGGTCACGACCACCCTGTCGAGCCCCATCCAGCGCTGGAAGCGCCGGAGATCCTCGACGGTTGCCAACTCCTTGATCGGCGGCCCGCCTGGCTGGCCTTTGTAGCCATCGAGGAAGAGATGAATATGGCAATCGGTGGCGCCGGCGGGTGCCTTCAGCCTGGGCGCGCGCCCTTCCAGCGGACGGGTATTGGCCGGTATCACTGTCTTGTCTCCTTGAGGGCGAAACGTGTCAGGGCGTCGCGATCGATCTCGATGCCCAGTCCAGGGCCGTCAGGGATATCGACCCAGCCCTGATGATGCTCCAGCGGCTGGGTAACAATTGCCTGGCGGAAGGGATTGTGGGTCCGATCGAACTCCATGATGGGTTCGATCGGCTCACGTCTCGGCGGATTGGGCGGCAGCGCCGCCATGGCCTGAAGGCTGGCGGCGATGCACACGGCGGTGCCCCACACATGGGGAATCAGGCGCACGCCATGAAGCGCCGCCATATCCACGACGCGCCGCATCTCGGTGAAGCCGCCGACGCCGCATATGTCGGGCTGGCAGATATCGATGGCGCGACTGGCCAGCGGCTCCTGCATGGCGTAGCGGCCATGCCAGTTCTCGCCACTGGCGACCGGTAGAGGCTGGCCATCGCGCACCGCGCGATAGGTATGAATCTGCTCCGGTAGTACCGGTTCCTCGAACCAGTCGACGTCGTAAGCCGCCGCCCGCTTGCCGACCTCGAGGGCCTCCAGCAGGTCATAGCCGTGGTTGGCATCGATCATCAGACGCCGATCGGGACCGATGGCCTCGCGCACGGCGGCGATGACCCGAAGATCTTCCTCGACGTTGAAGCCGATCTTGATCTTCACCCCGTGAAAGCCTTCCTCGGCGTAGCCCGCCACCTCCGCGGCGATATCACTGACCCGGTCCACGCCATCGCGACGAAAGGAGCCGGTGGCGTAGGCCTGGACGCGTTCGCGAAAACGCCCTCCCAAGAGCTCCGACACGCTGGCACCGTAGTGCTTGCCCTTGATGTCCCACAGCGCGATGTCGATGCCGCTGAGGGCGGTCATGGTCAGCCCCCGCTGGCCCTGGTCACGCAGCCGGTTGTAGAGCACGAGCCACAGTCTTTCATGCTCCAGCGGGTTGGCGCCGATCAGGGTGTCGGCGTAGGTGGCCACCACCGCGGCGTTGGCCTGGGCCGGACCGAGGCACTCCCCCCAGCCGACGGTGCCGTCTTCGCAGGTGATCTCCACCAGGCAGTGCTGGCGGCGTTCGAAGCGCATGGAAGCACTTTCGAAGGCCTGTTCAAGGGGATGATCCAGCAGATGGGTCTCGACCCTGGCGATCTTCATCGGTGTGCCTCTTTTCCTGTAGGTGGTCAGCGGTGTGTGGCGCCTCGTCGAAGGGGGCTTGGCATGGTCGCCATCACTCCAGCATGTTGGGCAGCGCCATGGACAGTGCCGGAACGTAGGTCACCAGCATCAGAGCGGCGAACAACGCCAGGTAAAACGGCCAGATGGTGCGAACGGTCTGTTCGATCTTGATCTTGCCGACCACGCTGCCGACAAACAGGCAGGCACCCACCGGCGGCGTGCACAGCCCGAGCCCCAGATTCATCATCATCATGATGCCGAACTGGATCGGATCCATGCCGAACTGGGCGGCAATCGGCAGAAAGATCGGCGTGCAGATCAGGATCAGCGCCGCCATGTCCATGATCATGCCGAGTGCCAGCAGGATCAGGTTCAGCATCAGCAGGATGGCGAGCGGATTGTCGGTGATCCCGAGCAGCGTGTTGGACAGCAACTCCGGCACGCTATAGAGGGCGAGCAGATAGGAGAACGCCGAGGCGCAGCCGACCAGGATCATCACCAGCGCGGTGGTGCGCACCGACTGGTAGACCGCCTGCTTGAACGATGCCCAGTGCAGCTCGCGATAGACCAGCGCGGTGACGACGATGGCGTAGATGGCCCCGAAGGCGCCTGACTCGGTCACCGTCAGCACGCCAGACAGCACGCCGCCCACGATGATGACCGCGGTCAGCAACCCTGGCAGTGCGGCGGCAAAGCTGATCGCCAGCGCCTGCCAGCCCGGAAAGTGTTCGCCCTGGTAACCACGCTTGACCGCTACCAGATAGGCGGCAAGGGCCAGCAGGCCACACATCAGGATGCCCGGCACGATGCCCGCCATGAACAGCTTGGTGATGGACAGGCCGCCACCGGCCGCCACGGCGTAGAGGATCATGTTGTGGCTGGGCGGAATCACCACCCCGGCCACCGACGAGGTCACCGTCACGTTGACCGCGTAGTCCGCGTCGTAGCCCTTCTCCTTCATCACCGGAATCAGGATGGAGCCGAGCGCTGAGGTGTCCGCCACCGCGGAACCGGAAATCCCGCCGAACAGCATCGAAGAGGTCACATTGACCACCCCGAGCCCTCCGCGCACTCGGCCCACTGCGGCAGAGGCCAGGCGCACCAGGCGCTGGGAAATACCGCCGTGCAGCATCAGCTCGCCGGCGAAGATAAAGAACGGAATGGCCAGCAGGGAAAACACCGAAATGCCCGAGAGGATGCGCTGGAATGCCACGAACAGCGGCAGTCCCTCATAGAGAAAGCCCCCTACTGCTGCCAGTCCTACCGCAAAGGCCACCGGAGCGCCGACCGCCAGTCCCAGGGCAAAGAGTCCAAAAACGATAGCGAGTCCCATGCTCAGTCCTCCTGGGTCGGGTTGTGCCGGCCGCCAAGCCGCTTGACAATGTTGGCCACAGCGAACAGCACCATCAGCGCGCCACAGATCGCCAGCGGCGCGGCACGCCAGCTTTCGGAGAGTCCGAGCATCGGGATAGGTCGTGCCAGGTTGGTCATCATCAACTGCCAGCCCTGCCAGGCCATGAAGCCGCCAAAGGCCACCACGAACAGATCCGCCAGATGGTGCATCAGACCCTTGATGGGCGCCGGCATGTTGTCGCGCAGCAGGTCGATGGACAGGTGGCTGTTGTGACGAACGCCGGCAGCGGCGCCGAGAAAGGTGATGTAGGCCACGCTCAGAAGCGCCGTCTGCTCGACCCAGGTGGGGGTGTCATTGAGCACGTAGCGGCCAAATACCAGCCAGCCAAAGGTGATGATCAGCAACACCAGCAGCACCCCGGCCACCATGATGCAACCATGGGCGATACTGTCGAGGATGCGGTCCAGTCGGCTGGGTGTTTCACGCTTGTAGCGTATGCTTCGTGACTCCGGCGATGCCGGAGGAAAGGCACCACGGCGTACCGTGGCGCCCTCTTGCTCTGACTCGGTTTGCTCGGACCCGACGTCAGAGGTGTCGGTGGGTGCGTTCACGCATCAGCCTCCCCGCCCGCCCCCGGCACCGGGGACGGGGCTCTCGTATCAATGGGATCAGTCGGCCTGAGCCGCGCGAATGTCGTCGACCAGCGAGGCCAGGTCCGGGTTCTCAGCAAGAAAGCCCTCATAGACCGGTTGCATCAGCGCCTGGAATTCTGACTTGTCCGGAACCTCATTGATCTCGACGCCTGCATCCAGCGCCGTTTGCCGACTGGCCGCGGTACGCTCTTCCCACAGTTCACGCTGCTGCTCGGTGGCGACCTGCCCGGCCTCCCGGACCGCCGCCTGGTCCTCTTCGGACAGCTCGTCCCAGGTACTGCGGGCCATGCACAGGCACTCGGGAATGACCAGGTGGTTGGTCAGTGAGTAGTAGCCGGCAACCTCGTAGTGGCCGCTGGATTCGTAGGACGGGAAGTTGTTCTCGGCGCCGTCGATCACTCCGGTCGTCAGCGATTGGTAGACCTCACCGTAGGCCATGGGGGTGGCGTTGCCACCCAGCGCATCGATCATGTCGACGTAGAGGTCGTTGTTCATGACCCGGACCTTCATGCCCTCGACATCTTTCGGAGTCTCGACCGGATGGTCGGTGTTGTAGAGGCTGCGCGAGCCTGCCCCGAACCAACCCAGCGCGACCAGGCCCTGCTCCTCCATCGCTGCGGCGAAGCGTTCGCCGATCTCGCCATCCATCAGTTCGTACATGCGCTCTTCACTTTCAAAGATGAAAGGCAGCGAGAGTACGTTGGCCGCCGGCACCATCGGACCCATGGGGCCCATGTTGAAGTTGCCGAAATCCAGAGCACCGTTGCGGGTCTGCTCGATGGCATCAGGCTGATCCCCCAGCACGGCGTTGTGATAGACCTTTGGTGTGATGCGCCCTTCTGTTCGCTCGTCCACCTCCTTGGCGAAGGTCTCCAGCGCAATGCTGTTGGGGTACTCGGGAGGATGAATGTTCCAGCCGCGCCACTGTTCGGCCAGGGCTGGCGTTGCCAGCAAGGCGGTGGTCGCGGCCAGGCCGGCAAGATGGATGGCGCGGGTGAGCTTGCGTGAAGCGGCGGGATTCATGGCGAGTCCTCTGGTTGACCTTGTTGGCGTTGTTGTCATACCCGGTTGGGCAAGTGTCCGGCCCTCTCGTACTGCCATCACATGGCGATGGCCTGAGCCGTTTTCTGGAAACCATGGCATACTATGTATGACAAAGTAGAAGAGAGGACTTCCTGGCTGCAACCCCTTCCTGACACTTTTTGACTAAAGTGCAATGCCACTGTCGAGGTGCGTTAGCCAAGGCGGCCAACATGATCGACATTTTTCGGAAAAGCCCTTTATTAGCGGGCAATAACGATCTGTCCGAAACCTGTTTCTGGTGCAGAGAGGCCCCGCTGCAGCGGCAGCTTAGTTGTAAAATGCTGTCATTTTCGAGCGTGACGCGTGGCCTGCTGTGTCCCTGTGCCGCCTGAGCTGCATAGGCGGCAGGAAGTCTCGAGGGACGTGCAGGGCCTCGGCTGATAAAGACGTTCAGCGTAGACAATATCGATGCAGAACAACCGTAGAATCGGGCGCCGCTGAGCGCCCGAGAACATGGCGGAGATTCGTTCGGGGGAAGGATCGAGGCGGCGCGCCCGAACCATCGGATCGGGCGCTGGTCGGGAGATGGCTAGAAGGCCCAGGCCGCCGACAGCGACACCGTATCGCCATCGAAGCGATTTTCGGATGACACATCGTGAAGCCACTTGCCGATCAAGGTGACCGGCGCCTGGCCGAGTGAGACGCTCTTCATGAAGGCCGGCCCTACCCCTGCCCCGCTACTGCGAAAACCATCTTCCAGGCGATCCGGTACCGGTCCCGAGTCCGACTCGAGCTGTTCGTACACGTACCCGGCCAGACCCAGTCCGAAGCTTGGTGTCAGGTACTTCGCCGCCAGCACGTCCAAGTGAAACTCGTCGCCGGTGGTGTAGTCGGTGGCATCGTTCTTGAAGTTGAACAGGATGCCCGCGGTCATCGACAGGTCCCATCCGCTTTCGGGCAGCCAGCTGTAGGTAATGGTGGGATCGATCGACCAGTAGTGCCGCCCCAGGTTGATCCGATCGTCCTCGTCGTAGCGCCCCACCGGAATATTGATACCCACCGCCGCCGTGGTGTGGTGAGTCCCGTTGGCCCAGTTGAGGGCGACCGGCACCAGGTACGGATCACCGAAGCCGCTGTTGCTTCCGGTGTTGAAGCGTTCCTGGCCTGGGATGCTGGCCTCGAGATCGACGCTGACGTCAAACACGTAGGGAAGATTGATCCCGGCGATGTAGGTGGCACCGAGCCACTCGACGTCGGTCACCCAGGTCAGCTTGAGCAGGTTGAACCACAGCGTCTGGTCGAGACCCGCCGACAGCCGCCCGCCCAGGGGGCGCGCGCCGATATCGCCCTCGTAGCGCACCAGGTCGTTGCGCGCATAGACCCCGGGTGGCGGGGCCAAGCCTGCGGCAAAGTCGTTATAGGCGCCCGGTACATAGATGCTGCTGCCACCTTCCGAGGCATGAGCCGTCGCTGGGGCCAGCAGTGCTGCACCAAGGATCGGCGCTGCCAGCAGGTAGTGATACATACCGGAGGTCAGGAGTCGGGGGCGACAAATGGCCATGGGGACGGTTCCATTGAGAAGTTTGCTGCAAAGTATAGGTAGCACTCCAGACTTTTGGGCACAATTTTGACGTACCTGCCTCCTATGCCCCCACGTACCCTGCTGCTCTTCCCGTGACGTCTACCTCCAGCGTCCTGCGATTACTTCGGTCGATTGGCCAGATACGACAACGGCGCCCCAAGGGGCGCCGTTGTCGGGTGCGGGAAGCGAGACTTGCCCGCTCCCACACGCTCTTTCCTGTTCAATCCTGGCGGTACGCCCTTACTCGCCGGCGGGCGCGTAGGAGCCATCTTCGCGGTGCACTTCCTTGCCGGTCAGGCCCGGAGTGAACACGCAGGCCAGGTGCATGGTCTTGGAAGCACGCAGCAGGTGCTCGTCATGCTGATCCAGGATGTAGATGTCGCCCGGCTTGATCGGCCAGATCTTGCCGTCGGCCAGGGTCTCCACTTCGCCTTCGCCCTCGATGCAGAACACCGCCTCGAAGTGATGCTTGTAGTGGATGTGGGTCTCGGTACCCTCGAAGATACGGGTGATGTGGAAGGAACACTGACCGCCGTCATCGGCGAGCATCAGGCGGGTGCTGTCCCAGTTACCGTTCTCTGCCTTTACCAGGCGGTCGGTCTGACGAGCTTCTTCCAGGTTGCGAACGATCATCGAATTCTCCGTTGTCGGGTGTCGGGTGTCGGGGGGCGTCGGCGGTGCCGGGCATCGAAAGGCCCTGTGCGAGGCTTCGAGCGCTGGTGGCGTCCGCAGAAAAAGCGAGGGCGAGCCCTCGCTTTACATATTGCTCAGGGCAGGATCAGCGGCACCTTGCTGCTGGCGCCTGCCCGCAGATAGCCTGCGGGCGTATCCTGTTTCAGCTCAGCGCCTCGTGGGTGCTGCGCTCGAGGATATCGAGACCTTCGATCAGATCCTCGTCGGTGATGGTCAGCGGACACAGGCACTTGACCACCTCACCGTCCTGGCCACTGGTCTCGATCACCAGGCCGTTCTCGAAGGCCTTGGCGGTGATCTTGTCGGCGATATCGCCGCTTTCCACGTCGATGCCGCGCATCAGGCCGCGGCCACGCTCGGATGCCGGATACCCCTTGTCGCTAAGCCAGGCGGCGATCTTCTGAAAGCGCTCTTCCACGATCCGCGCCTTGCGCTGGATGTCACGCTCGAAGGTATCGTCGCTCCAGTACTTGCGCATGGCAGCGGTAGCGGTGACGAAGGCCAGGTTGAAGCCACGGAAGGTACCGTTGTACTGACCCGGCTTCCACTTGTCGAGCTCCGGGCGCATCAGCACGTGGGCGAACGGCAGGCCGAGTGCGGACAGCGACTTGGAGTTGGTGACGATGTCCGGTGTGATGCCGGCATGCTCGAAGCTGAAGAACTTGCCGGTACGACCGCAGCCCGCCTGGATATCATCGATGATCAGCAGGATGTCATTGTCGCGGCAGATGCCCTCGAGACGCTTGAGCCAATCCAGGCCGGCCACATTGATGCCGCCCTCGCCCTGGACCGTTTCGACGATGACCGCGGCGGGCACGTCGAGACCACCGGACTTGTCGCCGAGCAGCTTCTCGAAGTAGTCCAGGGTATCGGTCTCGCTACCCATGTAGCCATCGAAGGGCATGAAGGCCGCACCCTGGGTCGGAATACCGCCGGTCGCCTCGCGGAACTTGCGGTTGCCGGTGGTGGCCAGCGCCCCCATGGTCACGCCGTGGAAGCCATTGGTGAAGGTCACGATGTTGTGACGACCCTTGGCCACACGAGCGAGGCGAATGGCAGCCTCGACGGCATTGGTGCCGGTCGGCCCCGGGAGGTGGACCTTGTAGTCGAGACCACGCGGCTTGAGGATCACCTCTTCCAGGGTCTCCAGATAGTCGCGCTTGGCGGCGGTCCAGAAATCAAGACCGTGGATGATGCCGTCGGTGGCCAGATAGTCGACCAGCGCCTGCTTCAGGTGCGGGTTGTTATGGCCGTAGTTCAAGGTGCCGGCACCGGCCAGAAAGTCGATGTACTCGCGGCCTTCCTCGTCGGTCAGGCGAGCGTTCTGCGCCTTGGTGAAGACCACCGGAAAGGAACGGGAATAGGTACGAACTTCGGATTCCATGCGTTCGAGGATCTGGGTCTGCATTGCGACCTCCTGTCGGGTTCGTAGGGGAAGTTATCGGGTATCGGTGGCGACGGACGCTGGCGCCCTGTCACCACCCTGGAAGCCGTTAGATACGCGTCGTGTCGAAGGGACCGATGCGCACCAGGTTTTCCGGATCGTGCTCTCCACCCAATTGGTCGGTAGAGAAGTACTCGCGGCTGTTCAACGGCGCCTGCCAGCGATCGGCCAGGCGGCGGAACAAGCCCCAGGAAGCCTGGTTATCCGGTGTGATGGTGGTCTCGAGGTGGTGGACCTCGGCAAATTCAGGGCGGGTCAGGATGGCTTCGACCAGTCTGCGGGCCAGGCCGGTACCGCGGGCCTTCTCGCCCACCGCGACCTGCCATAGAAAGTAGGTGTCCGGAGCATTGGACTTCACGTAGCCGGAGACAAAGCCGACGATCTCGCCTTCCTCGTTGGTGGCAACGGCACAACTGTCACGGAACTGGGTGGCCAGCAACAGGTAGGCGTAGGCGGAGTTGACGTCCAGGGGCGGGCAGGACTTGACCAGCTCGTAGATGCCCCAGCCATCCTCGGGAGTAGACTTGCGAATAAACAGCGGCGCCGCTTCGTGACCCACCACCGCGTCGGCCACCGTAGGCTTGGCGAGGTCGGCTGATGGTGTGAAGGGCTCAGTGCTTGCGGTCATGTTCGTTATGCTTCGCTGTAGCGAATTTGGACAACCATTATAACAGTCGAGTATGACATTTCAAAATCTGGATTATTCTTAACCCCTGGAAGCATAAAAAAAAATTATGCGAGCGGCGCCAGGCCACGTCTCATGGCGGCTCGGAGCGATCGCTGCCGCTCACCTCCCCTATCCCTTTGGCGTAATCGATTGCCTCTCCAACGAGACGATTTCGTCCGCCTGAAGCAGTATAGTCGGCCCTTTCGGATCGGCGAGAAAAGGCCACAAAAAAGGGCACCCACAGGTGCCCTTGTCGTATCGTGACGCCGGTCTCAGGTACGCGTCGGCGTGCGCATGGTGACGAACTCTTCGGCGCCGGTTGGGTGGATGCCCACGGTGGCGTCGAAATCTGCCTTGGTCAGGCCCGCACGCACGGCGATAGCGATGCCCTGGATCACCTCGCCGGCCTCCTCGCCGACCATGTGCGCCCCTACCACCACGTCGCTTTCGTCGTCGACGATCAGCTTCATCAGGCAGCGTTCATCGCTGCCGGACAGGGTGTGTTTCATGGGACGGAAGTCGGCGCTGTAGACGCGGACCGCCTTGCACACCTCGCGGGCCTTCTCTTCGGACAGGCCAACGGTGCCGATGTTGGGATGGCAGAACACCGCAGTGGCGATGTTGTCGTAGTTCATCGGCGCCTTGGGCGCGTCACCGTAGTGGTGTGCAACCAGATGCATGGCCTCGGCCAGGGCCACCGGCGTCAGCTCAGGACCGCCGGTCACGTCACCCAGCGCCAGGATCGAGGGCACCGAGGTCTCGAAGCGATCGTTGACCTGGATGGAGCCGTTCTCGTTGAGCGCGATGTCGAGCTGGTCCAGACCCAGGCCTTCCAGATGGGGCTTGCGGCCGGTGGCGGACAGCACCGCATCCACCTCAAGGGTCTCGCCATTGGTCAGGGTGGCCTTGATCCCGCCTTCGACCTTCTCGAGGGACTCGATGTTGGTGTTGAAGTGCAGGTTGACGCCTTTCTTGGCCATCTCGTCGCGGGTGAACTCGCGCACCTCCTGGTCGAAGCCGCGCAGGAACAGCTCACCGCGATACAGCAGGTGGGCGTCGGCGCCCAGGCCGTTGAAGATGCTGGCGAACTCCACGGCGATATAGCCGCCGCCAAGCACCAGAAAGCGCTTGGGAAACTCGTCCAGGTCGAAGATCTGGTTGGAGTTCATGGCCAGTTCGCTGCCGGGGAACGGCGGCACCCAGGGCCAGCCACCCACCGCCACCAGGATCTTCTCGGCGCTGATGGTCTCGCCGCCAACCTCGACACGGTGTTCGTCCACCACCTTGGCGCGACCGTTGATCAGGCGCACCCCGGCGTTGTCCAGCAGCTTGCCGTAGATGCCGTTGAGTCGCTTGATCTCACCGATCTTGTTGTCGCGCAGGGTCGCCCAGTCGAAGCTCGGCGCCTGGTCGAGCTGCCAGCCGAAGCCGCGAGCGTCGTCGAAAGCCTCGTGGAAGTGTGCGGCGTAGGAGTAGAGCTTCTTGGGCACGCAGCCCACGTTGACGCAGGTACCGCCGAGGTAGCGATCCTCGGCGACGGCCACCCTGGCCCCGGTTGCCGCCGCGGTACGGGCAGCGCGGACACCACCGGAGCCGGCACCGATGACAAAGAGGTCATAGTCGAATTGTGACACTTGCGTCTCCTGATTCTGTTGCTGGGGCCCTTGTTGTCGGGACCGCTGTCGGATCATTAGGGGCCTGGCCTACCAGGGACCTGCCTCGAGGCCCACCAGGATGGGAAACCTTCCCATGATACCAGCGGGCTGGCTACCACGGGAGGGTGCTTGACCACCTTGACCGAGGGGGGTAAAAACATGCACCACTTTAGCCATCCACTGCTTGCACGGGGAAAGTTCATGAGTGATATCGACAATCTGCTCGCCAATAATCGGGCCTGGGCCGACAGAATCTGCCAGGAAGACCCTGATTTCTTTGCCCGCCTTGCTCAGCAGCAAAGCCCGGAGTATCTGTGGATCGGTTGTTCCGACAGCCGCGTGCCGGCCAACCAGATCATCGACCTTCCCCCGGGTGAGGTGTTCGTCCACCGTAACGTCGCCAACCTGCTCTATCACAATGACATGAACGCCCTGTCGGTGGTGCAGTTCGCGGTGGACGTGCTCAAGGTACGTCACATCATGATCGTCGGCCACTACAACTGTGGCGGCGTGCGCGCTGCGGTCACCGGCGGCGAGAACGGTATGGTGGACAACTGGTTGCACAGCGTACGCGAACTCTACAGCATGCATCGCTCGGAACTCGAGCATCTGCCGCTGGACGAACAGGTGGATCGCATGTGCGAGCTCAACGTCAAGTCTCAGGTCAAGACGCTGTGTCGTACCAAGATCGTCCAGCGTGCCTGGCAGCGCGGCCAGGCGCTGTCGGTGCATGGCTGGGTCTATGGCCTCAGCGACGGTCGTGTCACCGATCTGGAATGCAGCGTGCACGGCCTGGATCAGGTCGCCCAGCTCTATCGCATCGACCGCGTCTGCCCGCCCCAGCAGTGACGGCTGGTCTGAACTGACCGATTGACCGCCAGGCGACCCTGGACACCACTGTCGCCTCGGCGCTGTGTCGATTGCCCTTTCGCGCCCCCGAATCTCGTTCGGGGGCGCTTGCACTTGCGGTTACCTCACTCGCCTCCGCCGGCTACCTCAGCTCCTCTATTTCCCCTTACTTTTCTGTCTGCGCCACCTTCTCGTCGCTCAGCGCTTGTCTGCTCCTTGAAGACACGCTCCCCGGGCCCATATTCGTTCCTCGCATGGGTGCTGTCACAATTTCGATTGTGTTTAAACGCGACACCTCACTATGTTGATGCAGGACATTGACTAGCCGGCGCTTACAACATTGACCAAGGCGTCCGACTGGCAATTACAACAACCTCAACAAGCAGGAACTCCTTCCATGTTCAAGAAGACCCTTCTGGCCGGTGCCCTCGGTGCCGCCATGCTGACGGCTGCCCTGCCCCAGACCGCACTGGCCGAAAACACCCTGCGCATGGCCTACGACGCCGATCCGGTGTCGCTGGACATCCATGAGCAGCTCTCCGGCGGTATCCTGCAACTGTCGCACATGGCCTTCGATCCGCTGGTGCGCTGGACCAAGGACTTCGAGTTCGAGCCCAGACTCGCCACCGAGTGGGAGCAGGTCGACGACACCACCATGCGCATCAGCCTGCGCGAAGGGGTCACCTTCCATTCCGGCAACCCCTTCACCGCCGAGGACGTCGCCTGGACGGTGGAGCGCCTCAAGCGCAGCCCGGACTTCAAGGCCATCTTCGAGCCCATCGAGACGGTCAACGTGGTCGACGAGCACACCGTGGAGATCGTCTCCAAGCGGCCCAACCCGCTGCTGCTGAACATGGCCACCTACATCTTCCCGATGGACAGCCAGTTCTATTCCGGCGAGACCGACGGCGGCAAGGCCAAGGACGAGATCGTCAAGAACGGCAACTCCTACGCCTCGCGCAACATCTCCGGTACCGGCCCCTTCCAGGTGACCAACCGCCAGCAGGGCGTTCGGGTCGACTTCGAACGCTTCGATGACTACTGGGACAGCGAGTCCCCGGGCAACGTCGACGCCATCACCCTGACCCCGATCGGCGAGAACGCCACCCGCGTCGCCGCCCTGCTGTCCGGTGACGTCGACTTCATCGCGCCGGTACCGCCCAACGATCTGGAGCGTATCGAGAGCGACGAGGACACCAATCTGGTGACCATGTCGGGCACCCGCATCATCCTGTTCCACATGAACCAGGAGCGGGTCGAGGCCTTCCAGGACCCGCGCGTGCGTCAGGCCTTCAACTACGCGATCAACCAGGAAGGCATCGCCGATCGTCTGATGAAGGGCTTCGCCACCCCGGCCGCCCAGTTCTCGCCAGAGGGCTACTCCGGCCACAACCCGGATCTCGAGCCGCGCTTCGATCTCGACCGGGCCAAGGAACTGATGGCCGAAGCGGGCTATGAGGACGGCTTCTCGGTCAGCATGATGGCGCCCAACAACCGCTACGTGAACGACGCCAAGATTGCCCAGGCGGTAGCCGCCATGCTGGCGCGGATCAACGTCACGGTGGACCTGAAGACCCTGCCCAAGGCCCAGTACTGGGGCGAGTACGATGATCGCGCCGCCGACATGATGATGATCGGCTGGCACTCCGACACCGAAGACTCCGCCAACTTCCACCAGTACCTGACCGAGTGTCCGGACGCCGACAGCGGTGGCGGCCAGTACAACGCCGGCAACTACTGCAACGAGGAGCTCGACCAGCTGATGGTCGACGCCAACCTCGAGGTGGATCTGGAGAAGCGTGGCGAGATGCTGCGTGAGCTCGAGCAGGGCCTCTACGACGATGCCGCCTTCATTCCGCTGCACTGGCAGAATCTGGCCTGGGCTTCTGCGGCCAACGTCGACATCGAGCCGGTGGTCAACGTGATGAACTTCCCCTATCTCGGGGATCTGGTCATCGAAGAAGAGTAAGACGACAGGCACCGCCACGCGGTGCCTGCAAGCTCCCATTCAGCAGCTGCCTCGGCTCCGTGACATGGTCGCGGAGTCGAGCGCCTGTACCCTGGACAATCCCCATGATCGCATTTCTGATCAAGCGCCTCTTTCATGCGCTGCTGGTGATGTTTGTCATCAGCGTGATCGCCTTCGCCATCCAGGACAACCTGGGTGATCCCATCCAGCAGATGGTGGGTCAGTCGGTGCCCGAGAGCGAGCGCGAGGTGCTGCGCGAGGAACTGGGGCTCAACGATCCCTTCCTGGTGCAGTACTTCCGTTTCGCCGTCAACGCCGCCCAGTTCGACTTCGGCTATTCGTACATCTACAACGAGCCGACTACCGAAGTGGTCCTGCGACACCTGCCGGCGACCCTCGAGCTGGTATTCGCCTCGACCCTCCTGATCATCTTCCTGTCGGTGCCGATCGGCGTCTACAGCGCGATCAAGCCCCGCGCCTGGCTGTCCCGTTTCTTCATGGGGGTGTCGATCATCGGCATCTCCATCCCGGTGTTTCTCACCGCTATCGTGTTGATCCAGCTGTTCGCCATCGGCGTGAGCTTCACGCCCTTCCCCGCCGATACCGGCTGGGGCGCCTGGCTCAACGGCCTGCTGTCCACCGAGGGCGGCATGCCGGCCTACGGTCGCGGCGACCCGATCCACGTGTTCGGCACCTGGACCACCAACTTCGCCTCGCTGGAAGGCCTGACCTACCTGGTGCTGCCGGCCATCTCGCTGGCCTCGATCATGCTGCCGCTGTTCATTCGCCTGATCCGCGCCGAGATGCTCGAGGTGATGCAGTCGGAGTACGTCAAGTTCGCCCGGGCCAAGGGCATCTCGATGCGTCGCATCTACTTCCTGCACGCGCTGAAGAACACCATGTTGCCGGTCATCACCGTCGGCGGCGTGCAGATCGGCACCCTGGTGGCCTACACCATCCTCACCGAGACGGTGTTCCAGTGGCCCGGCATGGGCCTGATGTTCCTCGACGCCATCGAGCGCTCGGACATCCCCCTGATCGTGACCTACCTGATGATCGTCGGCCTGATCTTCGTGATCACCAACACCCTGGTCGACTTGATCTATGGCCTGGTCAATCCCACCGTCAAGCTGACAGGTAAGCCCGCATGAGCACCCAGAGCACTGCGACGAGCAGCCGGTGGGAGCGGTTTCGCGACTCCTACCTCTTGTACAGTTTCAAACGCGACCTGATCGCCCAGACCAGTCTTCTGATCTTCGTGGTGATGGTCCTGGCCGCGCTGCTGGCGCCTTGGCTTGCGCCGGCCGATCCCTACGACCTGGCCCAGATCGACATCCTTGCATCCGAGCTGCCGCCGTTCTGGATCGACGGCGCCGACCCCCAGTACCTGATGGGTACCGATTCCCAGGGGCGCGACCTGCTCTCGACCATCCTCTACGGCATGCGGGTGTCGCTGGTCATCGGCTTCGGCGCCGTGGCGCTGCAGGCCACCCTGGGGGTGTGCTTCGGTCTACTGGCGGGCTATCTGGGTGGGCGCGTCGACGCCTTTCTGATGCGCCTGGCAGATATCCAGCTGTCGTTCTCGACGTTGATGGTGGCCATCGTGGTGGGCGCCCTGTTCAAGGCGATCTTCGGCGGCGCCACCTACTCCGACTATGCCATGTGGCTGCTGGTGCTGATCATCGGCCTGGCCGAATGGCCCCAGTACGCCCGTACCGTGCGTGCCTCGGTGCTGGCAGAGCGCTCCAAGGAGTACGTCGACGCCGCCCGGGTGATGGGCCTGCGCAGCCGGCGGATCATGTTCCGTCACATCCTGCCCAACACCCTGTCGCCGATCTTCGTCATCTCCACCGTGCAGGTGGCCAACGCCATCATTTCCGAGGCGGCGCTGTCGTTTCTCGGCCTCGGCATGCCCGAGACCCAGCCGTCGCTGGGCTCGTTGATCAAGTCCGGCTTCGACTACATCCAGTCCGGTTCCTGGTGGATCACCCTGATTCCGGGCCTGGTGCTGGTGGTGCTGGTGCTGGTGATCAACCTGCTCGGCGACTGGCTGCGCGACGTGCTCAATCCACGACTGTACAAGGGCTGAGGTAGACATCATGGCACTACTCGACGTCAATCACCTCGACGTGCGCTTCGCCCTGCGACAGGGCGACGTGAAGGCACTGCGCGATGTGTCGTTCAGCCTGGATCGTGGCGAGCGTCTGGGCATCGTGGGCGAATCCGGCGCCGGCAAGTCGGTCGCCGCCTTCAGCCTGCTGAATCTGATCGCCAAGCCGGGCTATATCGCCGGTGGCAGCATCACCTTCGATGGCCAGGAACTGACCGGACTCGGTGAACGCGCCCTGCGCAAGGTGCGTGGCCACCGCATCTCGATGATCTTCCAGGATCCGATGATGACGCTCAATCCGGTGCTGTCCATCGGTGAGCAGATGGTGGAATGCCTCAAGGCCCACCGCCGAATCTCCAGCAAGGAAGCCCGCGCGATCTCGCTGCGCAAGCTCGAGCAGGTGCAGATCCCGTCGCCGGAAAAACGCCTGGACCAGTATCCCCATGAGCTGTCCGGCGGGATGCGTCAGCGCATCATCATCGCCATCGCGTTGCTGCTCGACCCGGATATCATCATCGCCGACGAGCCCACCACCGCCCTGGATGTGACCATTCAGGCGGAGATCATGGCGCTGTTGCTGGAGCTGTGCGAGAAGCACAACGTCGGCCTGATCCTGATCACCCACGATCTTGGCGTGGTCAGCCAGGTGACCCAGCGCATGCTGGTGATGTACGCCGGACGGGTGATCGAACAGGGCCCGACTCGAGAGATCATCAATGATCCGCAGCATCCCTACACCCAGGGACTGATCAACGCCCTGCCCCAGATGGCGACCCCGGGCGAGCGGCTCAACCAGATACGCGGCAGCATGCCGTCGTTGAGCCAGCTCCCCAGCGGCTGTCCATTTCATCCGCGCTGCGACTTTACCCAGCGCCAAGACGGCAGCGAACGGACACCCTGCAAGACCGAGGTACCGGCCTTCGTGCGCTCCGGCAACTGTGAGGTGGCCTGCCATATGGTCGCCGAGATGCAGGATGCCGAACGCATCGTGGCCAGGGAGGACAACTCATGAGCCAGACCACTCAGGCAGCCGTCAAACCGCCGACCGAGCCGATTCAGCAGGACGGCCCCGCCGACATGAACCCTGCCGCTGGAGGCGACAGCCTGCTCGAGATCCGCGGGCTGGAAAAGCGCTTTTCACTGTCCGGGGATTTCCTCGAGCAGCTCAAGTTCCGGCGTGGGCGTATCGTGCGCGAGCAACAGCACGTGCACGCGATCAACGGGGTCGACCTGGACATCCGCCGCGGGGAGTCGCTGTGCGTGGTGGGCGAGTCCGGCTGCGGCAAGTCGACGGTAGCGCGTACCGTGATGGGCCTGCTGCGGCCCAGCGCCGGCGAGATCCATTACGACGGCGAGCGTATCGATCATCTCGATTCGAAAGCATTGCTGCCTTTCCGTCAGCGCATGCAGATGATCTTCCAGAACCCCTACGCCTCGCTCAATCCGCGCATGACCATCCAGCAGACGCTGGAAGAGCCGATCCGCCTTCACCACCCCGACTGGAAGCCACAGCAGGTCGTCGACAAGGTCCACGAGGTGATGAGCTCGGTAGGCATCGCCCCGGACTGGGGCTCGCGCTACGGCCACGAGTTCTCCGGTGGCCAACGACAGCGTATCGCCATCGCCCGGGCGCTGGCGGTGGATCCGGAGTTCATCGTCGCCGACGAGCCGATTTCGGCGCTGGACGTGTCGATCCAGGCCCAGGTGCTGAACCTGTTGATGGAAGCCCAGCGCGAGCACCATCTGACCTACCTGTTCATCACCCACGACCTGGCGGTGGTGGAGCATTTCGGTACCCGGGTGGCGGTGATGTACCTGGGCCGCGTGTGCGAGGTGGCGCCCACGGCGACGCTGTTCGCCCGCCCGCGTCACCCTTACACCCAGGCGCTGATGTCGGCGATTCCACGCCTGGAGGACGACCGTCCCCAGCACCTGCGCCTGCAGGGCGAGGTGCCGACCCCGGTGAACCTGCCCTCGGGCTGCGTGTTCCACGGGCGCTGCCCCCACGCCAACGAGCGCTGCCGCCGGGAGATCCCCCGTCTGATCGCCACCGACGAGGGCGGTCAGGTCGCCTGTCATGGTGTCGAGGAAGGTCGTCTGTCTTGACCGCTGCCTTGACCTCCCATCGCCTTCACCTGCAACACGCCGACGCCGGGTACGCCCGGCATCGGGTTATCTGGCACAATCGACGTTTCGCAGGACAGGTGACACTTCCATGGAAATACGTTGGCTGGAAGACTTTCTCGCCTTGGCCCGCACGCGTCATTTTTCCCGTGCCGCCGAAGAACAGAACGTGACTCAGCCCACCTTCTCCCGGCGCATCAAGCTGCTCGAAGAGGAGATGGGCACCACCCTGATCAACCGTCAGACCCTGCCGCTGTCGCTGACGCCGGCCGGCGAGGCCTTCCTCGCCATGTGTCACGACGTCACCCGGCGGGTCGACCTGACCCGCCAGCGACTGGCGCAGATGGCCGAGGAACAGGCCGGACAGCTACGCCTGGGGGCACCCCAGAGCCTGCTGGCGCAGTTCCTGCCCCAGTGGCTCAGCGGCTGGCAGTCGCCACCGCCGCTGCAGCCCTACCTGCGTGCCACCGCCTGGCTGGTGGGCGACTATTTTCAGGGACTTGCCTCCGGCGAGATCGATCTTGCCCTGTGCTACTGGCCGACCAGCGGCAATCCGCTGGAACTGGCCAACGAGGACACCGATTATTGCGTCATCGGCCGCGAGCGCTTTATGCCGGTGTGCCTGCCGGATGCCAGCGGCCAGCCTCGCTTTGCGCTGGAAGGCGGCAAGGGGCGCGCCCTGCCGTTGATCGCCTATCATCCCCGGGGCATGATCGATGCCGCCATCCGCTCCCATCTGGACCGACTCGGCGACGCCCCTACCCTGACGGTGCTCAACGAGAGCGTACAGAGCGGCAATATCCGAGAACTGGTCGCGCTGGGCTATGGCCTGGGCTGGTTGCCCGAGCGCAGCCTGGGCGAGGCGCTGGCCTCCGGCGCGCTGGTGGCGGCAGGACCACCGCGCTGGACGGTATCCTTCGATATTCGCCTGTATCGCCACCTCTCGACCCGTCGCGCGGCGGTCGACGCCGCCTGGCAGGAGCTGTGTGCTCACGCCCTCGACGCCGAGGCTCAACCATGACGCCCCGATGCCCCCGGAGACCTTGCCTTGCCCCAGCCTGACGCCCATTCAAGCTTGCCCCAGGCCACCTCGGGCCTTCGCGCGGATGCAGCAACACCGGGCGGCTTTCGTGCCGCCCGCTGGCTGTCCAATCCGCATGTCCAGACGCTGCTGCCACGCGTGCTCCGCCCCGCCGAGGTGGACTGGCGGCAGGAGTTTCTCGCGCTGCCCGACGGTGACGAGGTAGAGCTTAGCTGGGTGCGACCGGAACCCGAGGACCCCCGCGCCCCTGTCTTTGTGCTTTTCCACGGCCTCGAGGGGGGAATCACCTCGCCCTACGCCCACGATCTGCTGGCGGCGGCCAGAGACCAGGGCTATCGGGCCTTGCTGATGCACTTCCGTGGCTGCGGCTCTCGCCCCAACCGTCTTCCGCGCGCCTACCACAGCGGCGATACCGGGGACGCCAGGGTGTTGCTGGAGGTACTTGGCGATCGCTATCCCGAGGCAGCCAAGGTCGCCGGTGGCGTGTCGCTGGGGGGCAATATGCTGCTACGGCTGGTCGCCGAAGAGGACGCGAACTCGTTGGGGCTCGACGCCGCGGTGGTGATCAGCGCGCCGCTGGATCTGGCGGCCTGCGCCCAGCGCCTGGGCGAGGGTTTTTCACGGGTCTACGAACGCCACCTGCTGGCCTCGCTCAAGCGCAAGGTGATACCTCGGCTCGAACGCGGTGAGCTTTCCCTCAAGGTCAGCGTCGAGCAGGTGCGCCGGCTTAAGCGCCTGCGCGACTACGACGACGTCATCACGGCGCCGATGCACGGCTTCCTGGACGCCGATGACTACTATGCCCGCGCCTCCAGCGGCCCGGTGCTCGATCGGGTGGCCGTTCCCACCCTGATGCTGCATGCCCGTGACGATCCTTTCATGCCGGCCGACCTAATCGAGCGCTTCCCGGCTCGCTCGCCGCTGGTGACCCTGGAAGTCGCCGAACGCGGCGGCCATGTCGGATTCATGGAGCCAGGCCCTCGCCGCCCTCGCCCTTGGCTTGGCCGACGGCTGGCGCGCTACCTGCAGGAGCTGTCGCTGACACCAGACTAAGCAGTTATGCAGGACTGCCCATGATGCCACTAGGGTGAATCCGTCTCTGCTTGCAACATCTGAACCGTCGGCTGCGGCTTCTTGCGGGCCTGTGCCAAATCATAGTTTGTCTGCATGGCGAGCCAGGCGTAAGCGGTGCTGACACCTGCGGTTTCCAGGCGCAACGCGAGCTCAGGACTGATTGCCGCTCTTCCATTCAAGACCCGTGACAAGGCGACGCGTGACATCCCTAGTCGCTCGGCCGTTTCCTTTACCGATAGGCCAAGCTCCTCGATGACATCCTCGCGCAACAGCTCTCCGGGATGCGGAGGTTCATTCATCATGTTCTTGACTCCTTATCTTGAAGAAACTGAAGACTTGGCGTTCCCCAAGCGGGGAAGTATCCGAGACGTCGATAGCCACGGGCGCTTTTCGGACAGCGCCTAGTGGTAATCGAGATAATTGACCAACTCCACATTTGCGTCCGCGAAGCGAAACGTCACGCGCCAGTTACCGTTGACACGGATAGACCAGCAGCCTTTAAGCGCCCCCTTGAGCTGATGCAACTTGAACGAGGGCAGGTTGAGATCCTCCGGCCGACAGGCGACATCGAGCAGCGCCAGGATGCGTCGAAGCTTGGACGCGTGGGTGGCCTGGATGCCTCGGGTGGTGCCGGTTCGATAGAATGCCTCAAGTCCCTTGTGCTGAAAGCTGATGATCATCAGGTAACCGTAGCGCGACACGTTACAGGATACAATGATAAGAGACTGGCCAGTGCCACTGTTTCAAACCCAACGTCAGTCTCCCTATCTATCCTGTACACACAAGAGCCCCGGCCATGGCCGGGGCTCTTGTGGTTTACGCAGTGTGTTGCGTGCTGTGCTGCGCGCTTGGTCACTGCAGTTCCGGAGGATCTCCCGGCAGGCTCCAGGTGTAGATCAGGTCCACCGCCTGGGCGGCGCCGGAGACCGCTTCCAGGTAGAGGCTCCGCCACAGCTGGTAGGTCAGGGTCAGCTCGGCGATGGGCGAGAAGATGCCGACGCCGTAGCCCACCTCCAGACGGTCGGTGAGACGGCCGCTGACCACCACCTGACTGCTCTCGCCACTGCCGGAGGTATCCAGCGACAGGTCCTGGATGCCGAAGGCCTCACCCATGGCGCCTACCGCCCCCCCGGTCTTGCCCAGGGTCAGGCCGATCAGCGCCGAGGTCAGGGCGCCGCTGGAGTCGCCGCTGTCATCCGGCGCCCGGCCGCGCAGCACGTAGGACAGCGCCCGAGACTCGTCCATCGACGGCTCGGAGAAGATCTCCAGATCGGGCTGGCTGGCGGTACCGGTGACCTTGAGACCGGCGATCACTCCGTCTTCGGTGCTGGCCGGGTTACGGATGGCTTCGAAGTCCAGCGTCGGCAGACTCGGCGGGCCGGCGAAGATCAGCTTGCCCTGGCGAATCTGCAGATCCTGGCCGTAGGCGCGGAAGCGGCCATCGACCAGGCTGACGTCGCCGAACAACTGCAGCGGCCCGTTGTTCTGGCGCACCTCCAGATCCCCTTCCAGCTCGGTCTGCAGACCGTAGGCGCTCAGGCGCATGTCGGGTCCCAGCAGCAGCCGTACGCGGATGTCGATGGCCATGCCCGCCTCGGCCATGGCCTCGGCGGTGGATTCTCCTACCGGGTCTTCCTGGGCACGCCGTTCGGCCTCCTTGGCCTCCTCGTCCATCTCGCGGGTGATGATGATCTCGTCACCGCTCGGGGTGACCGCGGACGCCGGGACGTCACCGACCTTGAGCCTGGCCCAGGGGATCCGCACCTCGCCACGTACCCGCAGTCGCGAGGGGTTGGCGGTGATGGTCAGGTCCGGGGCCAGCTTCAGCTTGCCGAAGGCCGGCATGGCGGCGAGCAGTGGATCCTGCACCGCGGACAGCGCCATGTTGGCCTCCCAGCTACCGTCAGGCCAGGCGGCGTCACCGGTGATATTCAGGCGCCCTTCCTCGGCGTCCACATGGCCGGAAATCCGCGCGCTGTCGCCGGACAGCGCGATATCCAGCCGTCCGTCGGTGACCGCCAGGGGGATATCACCACCGTGGACCCTGAGCCCGGTCAGACTGATGTCGCCACTGAGGTCGGGTGCCTCGCGGCTGCCGGCGATACGGATGGTGCCGCCAAGACTGCCCTCGAGTTCATCGAGGCCGGCCGCCAATGGCTGATACGGTGCCAGGCGCACGTCGGTAATGGTCAGGGTGCCGTCCAGGCCACCGCGTCCCATGGGATCGTCGATGGCCAGGGCCAGGTCGATATCGCCGCTCTGGGCCAGTGACAGCGCCAGGTCCATGTCGATGCGGGCCTCGCTGGCGTCTGCACTGAGCGACATGCTGGTGGCAGGCACCGACCAAGGCTGGCCATAGGCGTCCTCGCCGGTCACGCTGACCTCGCTGTCGACCTGGACGTCGGCCTGCCAGCGACTGCCGCCGGCCGACCAGCCAGCGACGACACGAGCGCCGGTGTCGCCGTCGATGGCCCAGCCCTCAGGCAAGGCCTCGTTGACCAGGTCCATGGGCAGCTCATTGATCTCGAGAGTCAGCGAGCCGGCGTCCGCCGAGGCGCTCAGCGGCTCGCTGATGCACACGGCGCCGCCCTGGCGACGTGCCAGGCAGAAGGGCTCGGCCTGGACCGACCCCGCGGCCAGGTCGGCCTCGAAGCTCAGCGGATCATCGAGGGCGATATCGCCCTGGGGCAGCGTAACTTCCAGCGGCGACAAGGTGCCCTGATAGCGGTCGCGGGCCTCGTTCATGGCCCCGTCAAGGGCCAGCACCAGACGGTTGAGTGGCCCGTCCTCGCTGCCCTCCACGGTGAGCTCAAGGCGGTGATCCGACAGCCGCCCATCGAGATCCAGGGCGATATCGGAGAATCGCTGGCCACCGGCTTCGACCTGTCTTGCCTCAAGACCAATATCGAGCTCGGGGTCGTCGATTCCGGCCACACGGCCGGACAGCGACAGCTCGCCGACACGATTTTCCTCAAACGCTACCCCGCTGCCATTCAAGGCAAGGTCAAGCTGGGGCGCCTGGAGGCTGCCGCTGGCCGTGATGTCTCCGGATAGCTGGCCGGCAAGCCCCGGATACAGGCTCGCCATATCCGGCAGTGATATCTCGGCGTCGACGTCGAGGTTGGACTCGCTGACCTGGCCGACGGCCTGGATGCGATTGTCGCCCTGGCGGAAATCGAGGCTGTCGATGTCCCATTGCATATTGCTGTTGCCGGCGAGTTGGGCCTCCAGCGACAGCGGTCGGCCATCGAGGGTACCCTCGATATCCAGCGCCGGCACCTCCACCCGCCAACCCTCATCGGTCTGGGTGAATGCCACCTGCAGGGTGCCGTCGATATCCCCCGCGAGCCCTTCGACGAAGGGTTCCGGATTAAGGCCCGTGAGGGTCGCTGCCGCCTCCACCGAGACGCCGTCAGACCAGTCGACACGTCCCTCGGTGCTGAGAGCGCCGGCGCCCTCCGGTGCGACCTCAAGCGGCGCCCAGGCAAACTGTGAAAGATCCCCCTGGCCCTGAAGGGCCAGGGTGGTTGGCGGTACATCCGGTCCCTCGGCGGCCAGGGCCAGTTGCAGCGTATAGCCGGTCAGGGAACCCTCGATGGCGAGATCTAGATCGCGGGCGATCCACGGCTCCACCTCGGCCGTGGCAGCGGTGGCATTGCCAGCTTCAGCATTGTCTGGTGCGCTTGTCTCGGCGTCGCTCACCTCGCCAGTCTCTTCGATGCCTTCAGGTAGGGGGCTGTCCATGCCAGGCAGCGGCCATTGCAGTCTGGGGCTCTGGAAGGTGGCGCTGAAGGGCAACGTGGGGTCGAGGGCGTCGAGTCGGGCGACCAGGTGGGTGTCCACCGGGCCCGAGGTCTTCAGGTCGATTTCCAGGTCGGCCAGACTGCCGGCTGCACTCAGCTCGACCCGCTCGCCGGACAGCGCCGGGAAGATTTCCGGCAGGTACAGATCGGCGGCAAAATTGAGCTCCAGCGGGTAGTCGCCGCTCAACGTGGCGCGGGCCTGGAGCTCGGCGTCGGCATCGGCGGAGGCCACCGCCAGGGGCTCGATGGTAACGGTCTGACCGCGGGCATCGAGACTCAGGTCCAGACGCTCGACGTGGTAGTCGAAGGCACCGTCGACGGTGGTGTCCTCGACCACCAGTTCGGGTACTTCAATGGCCAGTGGCAAGGTGACCTCGGGCAGCACCAGACGCTCACGCTCATCCAGCGGGATGTCATCGGCCTTGGCTGCGGCCCCTTCCATCTCGGCGGCGGCCTCGCTCGGCAACGGCGAGCGCACCGCGATGGCGGCGTCGATGGCCTCGGCGCTGACGATGGGCCCTTCGTGTTCGGCGTCGCTCAGGGCCAGCATGGCGCCGGGCGTCAACGGCAGGGTCAGATGAAGACCCGCCAGGCGCGTAGGTCGAACGCTAAGGGTATCGCCCTCGGCCACCGCCGCGGTGGTGAAGCTGTCCCAGGCCAGTCGAGTGCCGTCGGCTAGTTGCACGGCGACGTCCTCGACCGCCAGTTCACGGATCTCGACGGGAAACGGCAGCGCCAGGGGCCCCGGCTCGGCGCTGGTCGGCTCGGGTTCTACGGGAGGCTCCTCCGCGGCTTCGCTCTCGCCCAGGCGGACGTCGGTACCCGACACCCTCAGGTAATCAAGACACAGCCGGCCATCAAGAACGCAGTCCTCTGCCCAGGACAGCGACAACGCGTCCACCGACAGCCGCAGGCTGCCCATCTGCATGCGAAAGCCATCCAGCGCAAAGGTGTCGAGCAGCGCGCCTTCGACCGCCTCGTACTCGAGAAAGCCCATGCGCTGGCCCTGATCCAGCGCCATTCGGGTGCCCCAGGGACTCAGCACCAGGCCGCCAATCAGCAGCACCAGGCCAACCAGGGTCAACGGCAGCCAGATCAGCAGACGTGTCAGGGCCCACAGGGCGCGTCCTTTTCTCATTGAAGCCTCGTGTCAGGGGCCAGCAGCATCGGGTTCAAAACTCGGGCCCGATGGCGAAGTGCAGCCGGAAATTGTCGTCTTCGTCATCGAAGGGATGGGCGACATCGAAGCGGATCGGGCCGACCGGAGAAATCCAGCGCACGCCCAGACCCGCGCCCTTGTTCAGGTCGCCAGGCCACCACTCGGAGAAGGCGTCACCGACATCGAAGAAGGCCGCGCCCCACCACTTGCCGGTGATCCGGCGCTGGGCCTCGACGCTGGCGGTGAACTCGTGCTGACCGCCTTCCAGGTCGCCGTTCTCGTCTTCCGGCGACAGCGACTCGTAGCTGTAGCCACGCACGCTGGAGTCACCACCGGTAAAGAAGCGAAGCGAAGGGGGGATCTTCTCGAAATCGTCGGTATTGATCGCGCCGACACCCAGTCGGCCGATAAAGCGGTTGTCGTCACCCAACTTGCGGATCCAGGCGGTATCGCCGGTCATGCGGAAGAACTCGGCATCAGAGCCCCAGGCATCGCTGGAGTACTGCAGCTCGAGATTCTGACGATCGCCCCAGGTGGGAAACTGAGGGTTGCGCGTACGGGTACGCGACCAGCTTACCCCGGGATAAAGCAGCAGCACCTGATCGGACTGCTCCCCCTGGGTAAAGTCCTCGTAGGTGGCGCGTAGATAGATCGTCTGCTCCCAGTCATTCTCGAACACCCAGTGCCGACCAAAATCGACAGTACTCTCGAAGCTTTCGGTGTCCTCGATGTCCTGCTGGCGCAGCCCGTACTGCAATCGGTAGCTATCGTTGAGCGGATCCTCCAGCGGGATCTTGTAGGTGCCGCTGAACTGCTGATCCGGTGCCGACAGGTATAGCTGATTGGTCCAGCTATGGCCGTAGCGGTTGACCCAGGGCTGCTCCCAGGAGAACTGCAGGCGCGGCCCCACATCGGTGGCGAAGCCGATACCCGCCTCGAACTGGTGACGATCCGCCGGCGTCACGCTGACGTCGATCGGCATGGTCGGGAATTCCGGTGGATACAGTCCAAGTGCCACCGCCAGAGCGTCGCGGCTGATCCGCGGCCCCTGGTACGGCGTCGGGATCTCCGCGACGTCCACCGAGTACCACCAATTGTCGTTCTCGGGCAGCGCCAGGGAGCCCTTCTGGCGTTCCAGGCGGGGGCGTACCGTCAGCGAGCCGAACCATTCGGTCTCGCTCAACTGGTTGTTGAGTTCGGCGACGTCGCTTGCCAGGTAAGGATCGCCGTAGTCGAAGGGCACCAGATTGCGCAGGCGTTCCTCGACGATGTGATGGCCCTTGAAATTGACCCTGCCGAAGCGATAGCGCGGCCCGCTGTCCATGCCCAGGTACAGCCGGGCGCTGTTGGCCCAGGGGCGAATTTCCATGCGCTCATCGGTGAACTGCCAATCGAAGTAGCCTCGCTCCACGATCAGGCCCTGCAGCCTGCCCTTTAGACTCTCATAGGGGGCGTGTTCGAGGATGTCGCCTTCCTCTTGCGGATAGGCGTCGATCGCCAACTGAAAGGGGGCGTCATCGCGGGCGTCGCCCTCCAGGGTGAAATCGATCACTTCCAGCTTGACCGGCTCCCCCTTGTCGATGGTGAGGAAGACCTCCTGGGGCTCGTCATCGCGGTCGAAACGCATCTCGATCTGCGGTTCATAGTAGCCGTAGACCCGCATCGCCTCCTGGGTCAGTCGAACCACCTCGTTGCGCAGCCGCTCCACACGATACTGGCTGCCGTCGAGCCCTTGCAGGTAGACCTCGACATTGTTGGCCATATCCCCTTCGATACCGACGATCTCGGCATCCATGCCCAGGGCCGGCACCGACACCGAGACCAGGCAAAGGGCGGCCCCTGATCGACGGACGAACGGACCCAGACCCGAACGAGCGGGAACGCGATTTTCCATAATAGACTGGCTTTCCTGACGTGGGTGCTGGATCAACGCAGCGCCTCCAGTTGGGCGCTGAACGCGAGCTGGGACTGACGCAGTTCGCGAAGATCGGCGCCAAGCGACCGGGCGCTGTCATCCAGCGCATCCAGGCGCTGCTCGAGCCTGGCTTCCATTGCGCGACGTTCCTCCGCACCATCTTGGCGCGATTGGCGCAGGCCTTCAACGTCCTCGTCCAGGGAGGCAAGCCGCTGCTCCAGGGTGTCGAACCGCGGCAATAGCTGGCCCAGTCGGGTATCCAGGCGCGTTACCACCTCATCGACCCTGGTGGTCAGCGACCCCAACCGGCCGGCAAAGGACTCGCGGGCATCATCGAAGCGGTCCATGCGAGCCTCCAGGGCACCTCGGGCATTGTCGCCGGCTCGTTCAACGGCACCCAGCGATGTGCGTGTCGCCGCCAGCGTATCGGCGATGGAGGCGATACGCTCTTCGACATCCTGCAGAGTGTCGGCGTTGTTGCTGTGTTGGTCCAGCGTTGTCTGTGCCTGTTCGGAAACAGTGTTTCTTATATTCTCGGCGGTCGACTCGAGTCGCTGGGCCAGGGCATCGTCCCGCTGTTCGAGTTCGGCCACTCGACGCTGGATGTCCGCCACCAGGTCCCCTTCTCCCTGCTCGGCGTCGAACCGCGCATGAATGTTGGACAACTCCCCTCTCAAGCGGGTCAGCTCACCCTCGAGCCGCTGACGTTCCTGCCAGGCCAGCCAGCCAGCGGCCCCCACTGCACAGATAATCAACAGCACCAGTAGCCATAACGGCCAAAGTCTAGGCGCCGGGGGCCGGCGATAGCGAGCGGCGGATACACTCTCTCCTGGATCGGGTACGATAGCGCCCGGACGGCCGACTTCCGGTGGATGCCCCATGAAACTCTCCTTGCGGTTCAGCGTGTGGCACTGTGGCACCGGATGGCATCGCTGGCTCAGGGCCGATCACGTGCCACGGGCCTTGGCGGCCAAAGTTGGCTGATAGTGTAAGGTTTTTTACCATATTTACGCACGGCAGACGGATAACGCGTTAGCGCTATCCCTATCAACGCCTTGCTGTGGGGCACCTGCCATACCTCGCTTCACCATGACGTTCACGACCCCGGAGTCCCCATGATCCTTGAATTGCCCGCGCTGCCCTTCGATAGCCACCAACTGGAACCCTACCTCTCGAAGGCCTGGGTCGAGGATCGCTACCAGGGGGACCATCAACGTCATCTGACAGCGCTCAATCGTTGGGCGAGCGGGTCAGGCACGGCTACGAGGTCCCTCGAGGACGTAATGTCAAAGGCCCATGGTGAGGTGCTCGAACACGCTGTCGAAGCCTGGAACCTTACCCTGTTCTGGCACTGCCTGTTACCGCGCCCGACAGCACCGGAGGGTCGACTGAACGAGGAACTGACACAGACGTTCGGTTCCTTTACAGGATTGAGAGAGGCGATGCACGGGCGGGTCGAGGACGAACTGGAGCAAGGGAGCCGGCAGCCAGGCTGGCTGTGGCTGCTGCACTCCAACCGTGGCATGAGCCTGACGATCAGTGCGCGTGGCCAGCGGCTTGATGCCGCATCGGGCAGGCCGCTGCTGGTCATGGATCTTGGCTGTGGAAAATCTCCGGTGGAGCAACTCTGGCCGCTGATTCACTGGGACCTTGTCGCCCAGAATCTCGGCGACTGTCATTGACCGATGACACCTCGAGCAGCTCAGGTCGGGCCAGGCCTGGTCTGGCCAAGACAGAACAAGACACCAAAGTAAAGAGCGCAGTGAATACTGCGCTCTTTACGGGCCAGACCCGGTGCCGGGCCGATGGTTCGGCTGTCAGGGCCTGAGCGATATATCAGGTTGCCGGGTCGGCACGTCGGCCGATGCCGCGATAGTGAAAGCCCTGGGCGGCGACGTACTGGGGGTCATAGATATTGCGACCATCGAGGATCAGGGCGCCCTCCAGCTGTCGTTTCAGCGCCATCCAGTCAGGATTCCAGTAGGCCTTCCACTCGGTGACCAGCATCAGCGCATCGGCGCCATGGCAGGCGTCGAGCGGGTCGTCCTGATGCAGGCTCAACAGCGGGTGGTCACCGACCACCGCACGTACGGCAGGGAGCGCAGCGGGGTCATGCAATCTGACGTGCACACCCTGGGCCCACAGGGCGCGCAGCAGCGTCAGCACGGGCGCATGATCGATGCGTGCGGTGCCGGGCTTGAAGGCAGCCCCCCAGATGGCCACGGTACGGCCTTCCAGACGCCCCTGATAGTGAGCCCACAGCTTGCGGAACAGCGTCTCTTTCTTGTGCTCGTTGATCTCGAGCACCTGGTCGAGCAACTCGGAGTGGCGGCCGCTGGCCGACTGGACATCCACCAGGCCCACCAGATCCCGGCTGAAATTGGGGCCACCGAAGCCACAACCGGGGTACAGGTATTCATAGCCGATGCGCTGATCTGCCCCCATGCCCTGACGCACGTACTCCACGTCCACGCCCAGGGTGTCGGCTAGCCCGGCCATCTCGTTCATGTAGCTGATACGGGTCGCCAGCATGCCATTGATGGCCAGCTTGGTCAGCTCCGCGGCGCGTCGAGGCATCCGCTTGAACACCTCGTGACGCCGATTGAAGGCACGCATCAATTCTCGCACCTGGCGCTCGGCGTGGTCATCGTCGCAGCCCAGCAGCCAGCTGCGGGCGCGGGTAAAGGTTTCCCAGGCGCGCCCTTCCTCGAGGGTGTCAGGCAGCGCCACCGAGGTCACGTTCTGGCCCTCGAGCACAGACTCGAGCCGCTCGGTGTCCCCTACCGGAAAGGTCGCGTTGTTGACGATGATGGCACCGTCGGCAAGACACGAGGCGTTCTCCTCCACCAGACGGCTGGCATCGTCGCGCTGGGTCGGTGACAAGGCCAGCCACAGCACGTCGATATCAGGGCCGTCGACCTCGCTGTTCCGCTCCAGGGTCAGGTGCCCGGCCTCCATGGCCTCCGTCAGGCGTTGCAGTACCGAAGGCTCACGGATCAGCCAGTCACTATCCTTGAGCTCGCTCCAGCGGCGATCCAGCGGTTGCCAGCAGACATCATGTCCAACCCAGGAGAGCGCGGCGGCAGCGGTGGCTGCCGAAAGCTCACTTCCATGTATCACGACCTTCATGGCTTCAGTCCTCGGCGGCGTAGCGTTTCAGCAGCTCGGTGAAGCCCTTGCCATAGCGGGAGTGGCGCCGACCATAGGCCAGGATCGCCTCCAGGTAGCCGAGCTGGTGGCCGCAGTCGTAGGTGGTGCCCTGCATGCGGTAGGCGTCCACGCCTTCGGCGACGCGCAGCTCCTCGATGGCATCGGTAAGCTGGATCTCGTTGCCGGCGCCGGGCGGGGTCTTGGCCAGCAGCGGGAAGATACGACCCGGCAACATGTAGCGTCCGATCACCGACAGGTTGGAGGGCGCTTCCTCGACCTTGGGTTTCTCGACCAGGCCGGACAGCTCACAGGACTCACCGGGCTCGGGGGACTCGCCCTTGGGCGCAACGATGCCGTACTTGTAGACCAGCTCGCGTGGAACCTCTTCCACCATCAGCTGGGAGCGTCCGGTGCGCTCGAAGGCGTCGATCATGCCGGCAAGGTCATTGCGCTCAAGGCCATCATCATCGACCAGTACGTCGGGCAACAGCACGGCAAAGGGCTCGTCGTCACCGATCACTGGACGGGCGCACAGCACCGCGTGGCCGAGGCCCAGAGGTTCAGGCTGACGCACGCTGATGATGTTGACGTCGGCAGGAACGATGGCACGCAGCTCCTCGAGCAGCTCGGTCTTGCCCTTGGCCTCGAGCCCGGCCTCCAGTTCAAAATGCTTGTCGAAGTGGTTCTCGATGGCGCTCTTGGTGCCGTGGGTCACCAGCACGATGTCACGAATGCCCGCCGCAACGGCCTCCTGTACCACGTACTGGATCACCGGGCGATCGACGATGGTGATCATTTCCTTGGGGATGGCCTTGGACGCCGGCAGACACCGTGTGCCAAAACCTGCGACGGGGAGAACGGCCTTGCGGATCATGAGACTTCCTTCTTCTCGAAATTGGGTTCGGCTGTCGTCCATGGCGATCTGGGCCATGGGACTCGGAACAGGGAATGCGTAGAATAGCGTACCAGACGAACTCGGTCCGCTGACATCGGCGGCATGGAACGCCCTGGAGATACAGATGAGCATATCCGATACCCCTTCCGCCAACGTGGACCACAACGAGATCGACAAGTTCTCCGCGCTGGCCGAACGCTGGTGGGATCCCGAAGGCGAATTTAAACCGCTGCATGCCATCAACCCGCTGAGGCTCGATTTCATCGACGCCAGAGTAGGACTGGCCGGACGCGAAGTGCTGGACGTCGGTTGCGGCGGAGGCATCCTCTCCGAGGCCATGGCACGCCGCGGCGCTCGGGTGACCGGTATCGATCTGGCCGAGGCGTCGCTCGCGGTTGCGCGTCAACACGCCGATGAGCAGGGGGTCGCTCTCGAATACCGCTACATCAGCGTCGAAGACATGGCCGAGGAAGCGCCGGAGCGCTTCGAAGTGGTGACCTGCCTGGAAATGCTCGAGCACGTGCCCGATCCCGAAGCCATCGTGCGTGCCTGCGCTCGCCTGCTCAAGCCCGGCGGACAGCTCGCGCTGTCGACCATCAATCGAAATCCCAAGTCCTACGCCCTGGCTATTCTCGGCGCGGAATACGTGCTCGGCATGGTACCTCGTGGTACCCATGACTACGCCCGTTTCATCCGACCAGCCGAACTGGCCCGCTGGTGCCGCGATGCAGGACTCGAGATCGAGGAGCAAAGCGGTCTGGTCTACCACCCGATCACTCGTCGCTTCTCGCTGTCCGCCAACGATGTCTCGGTCAACTACCTGATGATCTGTCGCAAGGAGACCGCGTGAACGATTCGCTACCTCGCGCCCTGCTGTTCGACCTTGACGGCACCCTGGTGGATACCGCTCCTGACCTGGCCCAGGCCACCAATCGATTGCGCCGGCTGCATGGTCTGGACGAGCTGCCCTACCCTGCCATTCGCGCCCAGGTGTCCAATGGTGGCAGCGCCCTGGTCACCCTGGCGCTGGGGCTCGAAAGCGAGCATCCCGACCACGCTGCGGCGCGTCAGCAGCTGCTCGACCTCTACGCCGAAGCGGTGGCCGAACACAGCCAGGTGTTCCCGCCGCTCGACCGTCTGCTGCTCCACTGGGATGGCCTCGACCGGCCCTGGGGGATCGTCACCAACAAACCACGTCTGTATGCCGAGCCCCTGGTCGAGGCGCTGGGACTCGCGCCGGGCGTCATGCTCTGCGCAGACGACCTGCCGGTGAAGAAGCCACATCCAGAACCACTGCTGGAGGCGGCCAGGCGCCTCGACGTCGCGCCCGAGGCGTGCTGGTATCTAGGCGACCACGTGCGCGACATGCAGGCGGCAAAAGCCGCGGGCATGCCGGCTATCGCCGTGGGCTATGGCTACATTGCCGAGGAAGAAGATTACCGGGACTGGCCGGCCGACCGCTGGTTCGATACCGCGGAGGCGGTTCTCGAGGCGCTGAAACGGCCCTGAGAGTCCAATGAGAGGACTCCGAGAGGCGTTGAGAGGCCATTGAGAGGCCACTGAGACGTTGCTGGAAGCCAGAGGTCGACGAGGCCAGGGCGGCGCTGCACGACGACACGAGGCGCGAGCTGAGCGACCATGAGCGTCGCTTCGCTGGCGCTGGGGTCGGGATCGGCAGTTTCGGCGGTTTGACGCAAGGAACGGCGGGCCTATTGGCTCGCCGTTCCTTTTGCAACGCTCGTTGCTCGCTTCGCTTGCCTGTGACGTCAGCTTCTCGGCGGCTGGGCGTCGAAGGCTTCCCCGTTGCGGCCCTTGCTGTCAGGGCCCATCAGCCACAGATAGGTCGGCATAATGTCCTCTGCGGTCCGCAGGCTCATGGGGTCCTCGCCCGGGTAGGCGCTCTTGCGCATGGCGGTGCGGGTCGCCCCGGGGTTGAGGGTGTTGATCCTCAGGGTCCCCAGATGATCGATCTCCTCGGCCAGTACCTGGGCAAAGCCTTCGGTGGCGAACTTGGAGACCGAATAGGCGCCCCAGTAGGCCCGCCCCTTGCGGCCAACGCTCGACGAGGTAAAGATCACCGAGGCGTCGGCAGACTTGGTCAGCAGTGGCAACAGCGCCTGGGTCATCCAGATGGGCCCGTTGATGTTGACCTGCATGACCTGATCCCACAGTTCCGGATTGTACTGCTCGAACGGAGTGATCCGGCCTAGCTGCCCGGCGTTGTGCAGGATACCGTCGAGCCGGCCGAACTCCTTGTCCAGCGCCTCGGCCATATCGTGGTAATCCTTGAGCGTCGCCCCTTCGAAGTTCAACGGGAAGATCGCCGGTTGCGGGCCTCCGGCGGCCTCGATCTCGTCGTACACCTTCTCGAGCTTGGCGGTGGTGCGGCCCAGCAGAATCACGGTGGCCCCGCGACGTGCGTATTCGATCGCCGCGGTGCGCCCGATGCCGTCTCCGGCACCGGTCACCAGCAGAATGCGATCCTTTAGCAGGTCTTGAGGTGCCTGGTAATCAATCTTGCACTCGGTCATGGCGCTTCCTTGATCAGGCCCCGGCCTGACGCAAATAGTCATCGGCAAGAGACGCCGCATTGCTGTCAGGATAGTCCTGCTGGACGGATTCCAGAAGTGCGTGGCCGCCTTCGGTATCTCCCTGCCGCGCTTTCAGCAGTCCCAGCTTGTACATGGCGTCGGGAACCTTGCTGCTGTCGGGAAAACGGTCCAGTACGGTCTCGAAGGCAACGGCGGCATCGCCAAAGGACGACTGCGCCGAATGCAATTCACCGAGCCAGTAGTAGGCGTTGGCGGTCAGGCTGGAGTCGGGATAACGATCGACGAAGGTATCGAAGTCGCTGATCGCCTGATCGAAGTCTCGCGACTGAACCTTGGAGAACGCCGACTGATAGGCCTCCCTGGCATCATCGCTGGCCTGGCCAGAGGACGATGAGGATGCTCCGCTGCCGCTGCCGCTGCCGCTGCCGCTGCTGTCTGCGGATTCGCTCGGCGGCTCCGTGGGCTCACTCGGGGCGCTTGGCGGCGCTGCCTGGCGCGGCAACTCGGACATGCGCTGATCGAGGTCCATGTACTGCTGGCGACTCTGTTGCTTGAGCTGATCCAGCTGGTAGCGCAGTTCTTCGATCTGCCCGCGCAATTCTCGCAGCTCGCGCTGGTGCTGCTCGACCTGGTTGAACAGTGCGAGATTGCCGCTGGCCTGGGCCTGGGTGGCCGTCTGATCGTAAAAGCTGTTGCCACCGCTGAGGTCTCTGACGACCGGCTGCTGAGCCAGTGCAGGTGACAGGATGGCGGGTACCATGACGGACAACGGGAGCACCAGGGCTCCCGCGCCGCACAGTCCCTTAAGACTGTGTCTCATTGACTTCTCCCACGTCCGACGTCAGTGGCTTTCAGTAAGCAAAGACCACACGGCGGTTCTGTGCAAAGGCATCCTCGTTGCTGCCGCGAGCTGCGGGGCGCTCTTCGCCGTAGCTCACCACTTCCATCTGCGAGGGATTGACGCCCTGCAGGCGCAGGTAGCGCTCGACGGACCCGGCACGGCGCTCGCCAAGCGCGAGGTTGTACTCGCGGGTACCGCGCTCGTCGGTGTGGCCCTGCAGCACGACGGAGGCGTTGGGGTTGCTGCTCAGGTACTGGGCGTGGGCGTTGACCACCGATTCAAACTCGGGACGGATAGCGTCGCTGTCGTAGTTGAAGTAGATGGTGCGCACTTCCGGGATGCGGCCGTCGGCCATCTGGCCGGCACCGTCGGTGCCATAGCCGGAGCCGCTGACCTGGCCGCTGCCGGCGGTGCCGGTACCGACGCCGGTGCCACCCATGGTACCGCCGGTACCGGTGCCTGCGGCGCTGCCGTCCTGGGTGCCGCCGGTGCTGGAGCAGCCAGCCAGAACGGCCAGGGAAGCGGCGATGGCCAGCGAACGGGCGTAGGGCTTGAGAAACATCATGTCACTCTCCTTGCGTGATGCATCAAAGTCGATTCATCGGCATATGGCCGTCGAATCAGTTCAGAAACGGGGACCAGGCCGGCTCACGGACATCGCCCTGGGCGGCGGGCAGACGGAACTGCGCACGTCCATCGGCGGTGACCGCTCCCAGCACCCCGGTGCTACCCTGCTGGGTGGCGAAGATTACCATGGTGCCATTGGGCGCGATACTGGGAGATTCGGCCTGCTGGGCATCACTGATTTCCACCAGACGCCCGCTCTCGAGGTCCTGCTTGGCCACCTGATAGCCATTGTTGCCGCGGTGGATCAAGAACAATGTTTCGCCATCCGGCGACAGGCGACCACGAGCATTGTAGTTGCCGGTGTAGGTCAGACGCTCGGCCTCACCACCAGACACGCTCTGGCGATAGATCTGGGGGCCGCCCGAGCGGTCCGAGGTGAAGATCAGGGAGCGGCCGTCCGGCGCCCAGGCCGGCTCGGTCTCGATGCTCGAGGAGTTGGTGACACGCTGAACGTTGCGCGAGCCGATATCCATCACGTAGATCTCGGGCTGGCCATCCCGGGACAGCGCCATCGCCAGGCGACGGCCATCCGGCGACCAGCTCGGTGCGCTGTTGAGCCCCTCGAAGTCGGTCAGCTTGACGCGCTGACCGGTGGCAAGATTCTGCACGTAGATGGCCGGCCGTTCGGTCTCGAAGGACACATAGGCCAGCTTGCCGCCATCCGGCGACCAGGCCGGTGACATGATCGGTTCATCGGACGTCAGGACCTGCTGGCTGTTGCGCCCATCGGCGTCGGCCACATAGAGCCCGTACTGGGTGTTGTCGCCCACCCCCTGCGAGGTGACATAGGCGATGCGGGTCGAGAATGCGCCACGAATCCCGGTGATCTCCTCGAAGATCTGGTCACTGATATAGTGCGCCGCGCCGCGCAGATCGGAACTCGATGCCGTGACTGTCTCGCCCAGCAACCGGCTCTCGCCACTGACGTCGAGAAGCTCGAAGCGCACCTTGACCTGGCCACCCTCCTGACTGGTGCTGCCGACCACCAGGTAGCGCGAGTCGAGACTGCGCCAGTCACCGTAGGTGACCTCCTCGCTGGTCGAGGGCTGGTTGAACATCTCTGAGCGCGGCAACGGTTCGAAGTAGCCGCTGCGCTCCAGGTCATCGGAGACGACCTGGGCGATATCCTCCGGTAGCCCACCCGCCTGGTCGGCAAAGGGCACCACCGCGATCGGTGTGGCCCTTTCGTTGCCGCGGGTGATATCGATGGTCAGATCGGCCTGGGCCGCTGGCCCGGCCAGCCATACCAGCATGCCTGCCACAACAGCAAGCAGACGCTTGGCAAGGCTTGTGTGAGCGACGGTCATGCTGACCCTCCTGGTCCACCAACTCGCATTCAAGGCTCTCATCAGCGAATGTCTCCCGGTCTGAATCGCAGATTGAATTGACGATAGTCGCGTTGCACGCCGCTGGGAAGGTCTCGCAGTTCGGTGAACGGAGCAGCAGACTCCACCGCCTGGATGGCGGAGTTGTCGAAGGCGGCGTTTCCGCTCGAACGTGTGACCGTTGCAGCAAATACTTCACCCGAGGGCCCCAACCTGACCTGTACCTCGGCGGTGGTGCCGTCGCCCACATTGGGCGGGATGACCCAGGCCTGCTCCACCGCACGCCGCACCAGCTGGATAAAGCCATTGGCGGCCTCGTTCCCCTGTTCGGCGTTGGAGACGGCACTGGAATCGCCCTCGATGATCCGCTGAAGCTGCCGCTCGGCCTCTTCTCTGGCCTTCTGTTCGGCGGCCTCGCGGGCCTGGCGTTCGGCTTCTTCCTGTGCCTTGCGCTCGGCTTCCTCGCGGGCCTGACGCTCGGCTTCCTCTCTTGCCTTCTGCTCGGCTGCCTCGCGGGCCTGACGTTCGGCCTCTTCCTGTGCCTTGCGCTCGGCTTCCTCTCTTGCCTGCTGCTCGGCTGCCTCGCGGGCCTGACGTTCGGCTTCTTCCTGTGCCTTGCGCTCAGCCTCCTCTCTTGCCTGCTGCTCGGCTTCCTCTCTTGCTTTCTGCTCGGCTGCCTCGCGGGCCTGGCGTTCGGCCTCCTGCTGTCGCGCCGCCTCTTCCTGACGACGTCGCTCGGCTTCGGCCTGGCGCTCCTGCTCGGCCTGCTGGCGAGCGGCTTCACGCTCAGCTTCCTCTTCGGCCTTGCGCTGGGCGGCGGCTTCGGCCTCGGCGGCCCGCCTTTCGGCTTCCGCCTGGGCCTGCTCGGCAGCTTCTTCCCTTGCCTGCTGCTCGGCTTCCTGCTGAGCCTGTTGTTCTGCCGCCTGACGCTCGGCCTCTTCGGCGGCCTGCTGCTCTGCGGCCTCGTGGGCCTGACGTTCGGCCTCCTCCTGGGCCTGGCGCTCGGCTTCTTCCTGAGCCTGACGTTCGGCCGCGCGGGTGCGTGCCTCGGCCGCCTGCTGGGCCTGATCGGTACGTGTCTCGGTGCTGATCAGGGTAGCCTGCACGATGGCGTTGTTGGGCGCCTCGGGTTCACTGCTCGGCCACTTGATCACACTGATGACCAGGATACCCAGGTGCAGGGCAACGGCCAGCACCGTCGGCAGACCATAGCCAACTCGCCCGGCGGAACGCTTAAGTGTCTTTCGCCGCTGTGGTTTCGCCATGAGCGCTCCTAACCGTCCTGGGGCGGGGGTTCGGAGATCAACCCGACGTTGGCGACGCCGGCGACCTGCAGCGTGCTCATCAAGGTCACCACCTGGCCGTAGGAGACGTTGCGATCACCCCGCACCATGACCGGCGTGCCGGGATTGCGCTCGAGCAGAATGACCACCCGGTCACTCAACTCGTCCAGGCTGACCTGGGTCTCGTCGCCACCGAGGCTGATGAAGTACTGCCCATCCTTGTCCACCGAGACGATGATCGGGTCGGTGTCTTCGGTGTCCTCGATCGGCTCCGAGGTCGCCTGAGGCAGGTCGACCTTGACCCCCTGGGTCAGCATCGGCGCGGTGATCATGAAGATCACCAGCAGCACCAGCATGACGTCGATAAAGGGGACCACATTGATTTCCCCCATGGGCTTGCTGCGCCCACGGCGATTGAAGGGTCCAAGCATGCGGCGTCTCCTTGATCAGGCGGCGCCGGCGTCGGGCCGGCCCTGCAGGTTGCGGTGCAGGATGGAGTGGAACTCCTCGGCAAAGTCTTCGTACTTGCCCAGCAGGCGCGACGATTCCGCCGACAGGCGGTTATAGAAGATGACCGCGGGGATCGCTGCAAACAGGCCCATGGCGGTCGCGACAAGCGCCTCCGCGATCCATGGTGCCACCGTGGCCAGGGTCGCCTGCTGGGCCATCGACAGCGACTGGAAGGAGCCCATGATGCCCCAGACGGTGCCGAACAGGCCGATATAGGGGCTGGCCGAGGCCACCGTGGCGAGGAACACCAGGTGCAGGTTCAGGCGCTCTTCTTCACGTGACCAGGCCACCCGCATGCTGCGTTGGACGCCGTCGAGGATCGCCTGGGGGCTGCGGGTCTTCGGCATCAGTCGATTGAACTCGCGAAAGCCGGCGCGAAAGATGTGCTCGGCGCCCTGGGTCTCGCCCTCGGCCGGGGCGTCTCGATACAGCTCGTTGAGGTCGACGCCGGACCAGAAGCGGTCCTCGAAGGCGCGATGCGCCTTGCGTGCACGGCGCATCACAAAGCTGCGCTGGAACACCACGATCCAGGAAAGCACGGAACCGATCATCAGCAGCAGCATGACAAATTGCACCACGCCGCTGGCGTTCATGATCAGATGGGGAATGGACATGGAGTCGTTCACGGAAATCCTCGTCTCGGGTCAGTCGTTGGAAGCGTCGAAGGCCTGGTCGTCAGGGGCCATGCCGAAATGGGTCCAGGCCTGGCGCGTCACCACCCGGCCTCGTGCGGTGCGCATCATCAGACCTTGCTGAATCAGGTAGGGTTCGATCACGTCCTCGATGGTGTCGCGCTCCTCGCCGATGGCCGCCGACAGCGAATCCACCCCCACCGGGCCACCGTCGAACTTCTCGAGCATCGCCAGCAGCAGGCGACGGTCCATATGGTCGAGGCCATGGTGGTCAACGTGGAGCATGTTGAGCGCCTGGTCGGCCACCTCGGCGGTGATGCGCCCTGCCGCCTTGACCTCGGCGAAGTCGCGAACCCGCCGCAGCAGCCGGTTGGCGATACGTGGCGTGCCACGGGAGCGCCTGGCCACCTCACGGGCGCCATCCGTGTCGGTGTGTACCTCGAGCAGGCGCGCCGAGCGTGCCACGATCTCGGTCAGCTCGTCGATGGCATAGAACTCGAGGCGCTGCACGATACCGAAACGGTCGCGCAGCGGTGACGTCAGACGGCCGGCTCGGGTGGTCGCCCCGACCAGGGTGAAGGGGGGCAGATCGAGCTTGATCGAGCGGGCCGCAGGGCCCTCACCGATGACGATATCCAGTTGGAAGTCTTCCATGGCGGGATAGAGGATCTCTTCCACCACCGGCGAGAGTCGATGGATCTCGTCGATGAACAGGACGTCACCGGCCTTGAGATTGGTCAGCATGGCGGCCAGGTCGCCGGCACGCTCGAGCACCGGCCCGGAGGTCGAGGTCAGGCCCACGCCCATCTCGGTGGCGATGATATTGGCCAGGGTGGTCTTGCCGAGTCCAGGCGGGCCGAATACCAGGGTGTGGTCGAGACTCTCGTCCCGGGCCCGGGCGGCATGGATGAAGATCTCGAGCTGTTCCCTGACCCGGGGCTGGCCGATATAGTCGGCCAGGCGCCTGGGGCGGATGGCGTGGTCCACCCGCCCTTCTCCTTCCTGCGGATCGGCAGCGATCAGTCGGTCGGTATCGATCATGGTCAACCCGCCATGCGGCGCGCCAACGCCGCCTTGATCATGGCTTCGGTGCTGCCCTCATCCTCGAGACCGGACAACATGCGGCTTGCCTCGGTGGGCTTGTAGCCCAGACTGACCAGCGCCGCCTCGGCGTCAGCCAATGCCGTCTTGCCGGATACCGGTGTGGACGGCTGAGCGTTCCCTTCGAGCGGTAGGCTGTCGGGATGCTGCCAGTGGGGAAAGCGATCGCGCATCTCGATCACCAGACGTTCGGCTGTCTTCTTGCCGACGCCAGGCAGACGTGTCAGCGCCTTGACGTCGTCTTCCATCACGCAGCGGATGAAGGCGTCCTCGTCCATGCCGGAGAGAATCGCCAGGGCCAGCTTGGGGCCGATACCGTTGACCTTGATCAGTGCGCGAAATAGCGCGCGCTCCTGCTCTCGGGCAAAGGCATACAGCAGATGGGCATCGTCGCGCACGGTCAGATGGGTGTACAGCGACACTCGCTCCCCGGCGCCCGGCAGGGCGACCAGGGTGGTCATGGAGGCTTCCATCTCGTAGCCGACGCCATTGACGTCGACCACCAGCCAGGGTGGTTGGGTTTCGAGCAGTGTGCCCGTGATGCGTCCAATCATGGCGCGAATACTTCCTTGATCTCGGCGGTAAAAGTGATCGCCAGTGTACCTGAGACGGCGGTCACGAATCGCGGGAGCGGCTACCCTGCAAGCGTACCTTGCATCCCACTATACGGTGGCAGCCTGGGCCCCGCCAGCACAAACAAACGCTGTTCGATAATGCTTCCGTCGCCACTTTGCGACAGCCTGAACGTCAGCCGATGCAGCAACAACAACCCGGCGCATCGGCGTAAAAAAACCTAGGGCTTGTCTGAAAAGTGCCTGCGCTCGGTAATACGGCGTTAAAAATCGGCTGGTGCGCCAGCCCGGTCAAAATGCTCATTTACACCCCGTAAACTGCGCTTTCTCACCGATTTTTGCCTTGTCTAACCTTCGCTCGTCGACTTTTCGGACAGCGCCTAGGGACGATACTGGCGCCAGGACGTCCCCTTGCCGCCACCTCTGGAGCCGCTGGGCCGCCCACCGAAGGAGCCCTGGGTGATCAAGCCACGTGACGCGTAGCAGTGCGTCAGGGCGATTCCCAGAGCATCGGCGGCGTCCGCCTGGGGCGTACCGGACAGACCCAGCGTCGCCGTGATCATGTGCTGTACCTGGGTCTTGTCGGCACCACCGCTGCCGGTGACCGCCTGCTTGATCTGGCGCGGCCCATACTCGTGCACGTCAAGGCCGTGATTGGCGGCGCAGACGATGGCGGCGCCCCGCGCCTGGCCCAGTTTCAGCGCAGAGTCGGCATTTTTCGACATGAACACCTGCTCGATGGCGAAGGCCGCGGGACGGTGGATCCCGATCAACTCGCTGATCCCGGCATAGACCTGCGCCAGGCGCTGGGCCAGGGACTCATCCTTGAGCCGAATGCAGCCACTGGCGATGTAGCGCGGCTGCCGCTCGCTGGCGTCGAGTACCCCGTAGCCGGTGATACGCGAGCCAGGATCGATCCCCAGCACGATCATGCCGGGTTCCCCGGCAGGTCAGCGCTCCAGTTCGGCAAGAATGGCATCATTGAAGTCCGCATTGGTGAAAACATTTTGCACGTCATCGAGGTCTTCGAGGTGATCGATCAGGGCGAGCACACGGCGCGCGAGATCGGCATCCTCGATGGGCGTGGTGGTATCGGCGAAGAGTCCGACGTCGCTGTAGACGGGCTCAAGCTCCGCGGCCAGCAGGGCATCCTTGACGGCACCAAAGCGCTCCGGTGATGTCACCACCTCCAGGCTGCCGTCTTCGTCGGTCAGGATATCCTCGGGCTCCGCGTCCAGGGTGGCCGCCATGGCTGCCTCCTCGGAGGTCCCCGGTGCCAGAGTCAGTCGCCCCTGGTGATGGAACATGAAGGCGACCGATCCGCTGGTGCCCAGGTTGCCGCCATGCTTGGAAAACGCGTGTCGCACATCTGAGACAGTTCGATTGCGGTTGTCGCTCATGCACTGCACCAGGATGGCGACGCCTTCCGGACCATAGCCCTCGTAGGTGATCTCCTCCATGTCATCGCCATCATTCTGCCCTGCCCCGCGATCCACCGCCCGCTGGATCGTGTCCTTGGTCATATTGTTGGACAGGGCCTTGTCGATGGCGGCCCGCAGACGCGGATTGTCAGCGGGTTCGGGCCCGCCCTGACGAGCGGCCACGCCCAGCTCGCGGATCAGCTTGGAGAATATCTTGCCGCGCTTGGCATCCTGGGCGGCCTTGCGATGCTTGATGTTCGACCACTTGCTATGTCCTGCCATGGTGCATCCCGTTGGTTGCTGGAAGCCGACGCTTCGCACGTCGCCGGGCGATATTGGAAGACAAGGCCCTGAAGGAGCCTGCCAAAAGCACCTGAACCCGGCGCTGGATCAAAGGCGCGCCACATAGCCCGCCACCTGATCACCCGTTGTGCTAGCGTCGGGCGCTTGATTTATCGCGCATTCTACCGCGCGTGCAGCTCACCAGCGAATCCAGCTCAGGAGTGACGAATGAAGGATGTGGCCATCATTGGTGCAGGGCCAGTGGGCCTATGCCTGGCGCGAGCACTGGCCGGTGCCGGCTTGAGTGTGGCACTGATCGATCGAATCGATCGCCCTCGACTGGCCGAACCCAGGCCCGATGGGCGCGAGATCGCCATGACCCAGGCATCCTGCGACCTGCTTGCCGACATTGGTGTGTGGCAGCGGATCCCCCAGCACGAGGTGGCACCGCTGACGCATGCCAAGGTGTTCAACGGACAGTCGTCCTTTGCCATGGACTTCGACTCCGGCAACGATCGACCACTGGGCTTCATGGTGCCGAACCATCTGATACGCCGCGCCGCCTTCGAGGAAGCCGAACGTATGGACGGCATCGACTGGCACTTCTCGGCGCTGGAAAGCATCACCAGCGACCCCGGTGCGGCGCGTCTGGCACTGGAAGACGGTACTCGACTGTCGGCACGTCTGGCGGTGGCCGCGGACAGTCGCTTCTCCGAATCCCGCCGTCAGATGGGCATCGCTGCGCGCATGCGCGATAACGGCCGCAGCATGCTGGTGTGTCGGGTTCGCCACCAACGCGCCCATGACCAGTCTGCCTGGGAGTGGTTCGACCACGGCCAGACCCTGGCGTTGTTGCCATTGCACGAACACCTGTCGTCGGCGGTGGTGACCCTGCCCAGCCAGCAGATGTCGGAGCTTACCGCGCTGCCGCCCGAGGCACTGTCGCAGGCGTTGACCCATCGCTACGGACGCAGGCTCGGCGCCATGACCCTGGAGGGAGAGACCCACGTCTATCCCCTGGTAAGCGCCTACGCAGAGCGCTTCGTGGCCGAACGCTTTGCCCTGGTCGGTGACGCCGCGGTGGGCATGCATCCGGTGACGGCACACGGCTTCAACTTTGGCGCCCAGAGTCAGCACCGCCTGGCCCGCCGGCTGATCCGCGCCCACCAACTCGGACAGGACATCGCCGACCCGCAACTGCTGAAGCGCTACGAGCGCGAGCATCGGCTGGCCACCTGGCCGCTGTATCAAGCCACCCAGGCCATCGTCGGCCTCTATACCGATGACGGAGTGCCGGCACGAATGGTCCGTCACCTGGGGCTGCGCCTGGGTGACCGACTGGCACCGGCGCGTAGAATGATCGGACAGCACCTGACCGAGCCTCATGGTGGCTCACCGCTCACGCCTCTATCGCCTCTCACCACCCTTCCGTCGCTGGCCCGTCGCGCGGCGTCTTCCTTGCCGTCACCACTGTCCAGGCTGCTGGGCTGATTTCCCATCAACGAAAAACCCCCGCCGATGGGCGGGGGTTTGTCGGTACAGCGCGATAGCCTAGCGTTATTCGCCGGCTTCGGGCTTGGCCTTCTGACGCAGGCGGATACTCAGATCCTTGAGCTGGTCGTTGCTGACCTCGCCAGGGGCGTCGGTCATCAGACAGGCTGCACTCTGGGTCTTGGGGAAGGCGATGACCTCACGGATGGTACGAGCGCCGGTCATCAGCATGACCAGGCGATCGAGACCGAAGGCCAGACCACCGTGGGGCGGCGCACCGTAGTGCAGCGCGTCCAGCAGGAAGCCGAACTTCTCGCGGGCTTCTTCTTCGCCGATACCCAGGATCTCGAATACCACGCTCTGCATGGCCTGATCGTGGATACGGATCGAGCCGCCACCCAGCTCCGTCCCGTTGAGCACCATGTCATAGGCACGCGACAGGGCCTCGGCCGGGTTGGCCTTGAGCTCCTCGGGGCTGCACGCCGGCGAGGTGAAGGGGTGATGCAGCGGGCTCAGACGACCGTTGTCGTCGGCCTCGAACATCGGGAAGTCGACGACCCACAGCGGCGCCCAGGGCTGGGTGTAGAGATCGAGATCCTCACCCAGCTTGACCCGCAGAGCCCCCAGCGCCTCGTTGACGATGCGCGCCTTGTCGGCACCAAAGAAGATGATGTCACCGTCTTCGGCACCCACACGATCCAGCAGGGTCTCGATCACGCCTTCCATGAACTTGACGATCGGCGACTGCAGGCCCTCGATGCCCTTGGCACGCTCGTTGACCTTGATCCAGGCAAGGCCCCGCGCGCCGTAGATACCGACGAACTTGGTGTACTCGTCGATTTCCTTGCGCGACAGCTTGGCGCCACCGCTCACCTTGAGCGCGGCGACACGGCCGTCATCAGCGTTGGCCGGACCGGAGAAGACCTTGAAGTCCACCTCCTTCATCAGGTCATCGACGTCGGTCAGCTCCAGCGGGATGCGCAGGTCCGGCTTGTCGGAGCCGAAACGGTGCATCGCCTCATGCCAGGTCATGCGCGGGAACTCGCCCAGATCCACGTCGAGCACGTCCTTGAACAGGCCCTGCACCATGGACTCGGTGATGCGCATGATGTCGGCCTCTTCGACGAAGGAGGCCTCGAGGTCGATCTGGGTAAATTCCGGCTGACGATCGGCACGCAGGTCCTCGTCACGGAAGCACTTGGCGATCTGGTAGTAGCGATCGAAGCCCGCCACCATCAGCAGCTGCTTGAACAGCTGAGGCGACTGCGGCAGCGCAAAGAAGCTGCCGGCGTGGGTCCGGCTCGGCACCAGATAGTCACGTGCACCTTCCGGGGTCGCCCGGGTCAGCACCGGCGTCTCGATATCGAGGAAGCCCTCGCCTTCGAGGAAGGCCCGCACGCTATGGGAGATACGAGAGCGCAGACGCAGCTTCTCGATCATCTCCGGGCGACGAAGGTCGATGTAGCGGTGCTTGAGGCGAATTTCCTCACCCACCTTGCCGTGCTCGTCGAGCTGGAACGGCGGCGTGGCGGCGGTGTTGAGCACCTCCACTTCCTTGGCCAGCACCTCGATCAGGCCGGTCGGCATGTTCGGGTTCTGGGTTCCCTCGGGACGCATGCGCACTCGGCCCTGGATGCGCAGCACGTACTCGCTGCGGGCGCGGTCGGCATTGGCGAAGGCCTCGGCGGTATCGGGGTCGACCACGACCTGGGCGATACCGTCACGATCGCGAAGGTCGAGGAAGATCACCCCACCGTGGTCACGGCGGCGGTGTACCCAGCCGCACAGGCTGACCGTCTGGTCCACCAGGGTTTCGTTGAGCTGGCCGCAATAATGGCTGCGCATGTTGGTTCCTGTCATGTTGCGTGAAGGTAAAGGCAATTCGTTGGATCAGGCAGCGGCGCCGTCACCGGAAGCGGAGCCACCACCGGAGGAGGCACCGCCTCCGCCACTGTCACCCGCCAGATTCTTCTTGGTGCCACCGGTCTTGAAGTCGGTCTCGTACCAGCCGCCACCCGCAAGACGGAAGCCAGCCGCCGAGACCAGGCGGTTCAGTTCGGGAGCTTCGCAGGCCGGGCAGTCGGTCAAGGGAGCGGCGCTCATGCGCTGTAGCTTCTCCAGCCGATGGCCACAGGCCTTGCACTGATATTCGTAGATGGGCATGGTTCTAGGTCTCCGTTCGCATTGTTCCTGCGGGGCGGGAAGCCGGCGTCTGATCTGCCTGACACACCCTCGATCACGCCGCTTCCGATCCCGACATGCGATATAGGGCCGGCCAACAGCAATTCCAAGCCCAAATCAAAGGGGCGCATTATAGCGTGCTGAGCGCCTCAAGGCCCAGCCCTGTGCACCGATCTTCGCCACCAGACTCACCACAACCACCAAACACAACAGGAGAAGCGATGAAAGCTGTATTACTGGACGCCGACAGCCTGGGTTCCGACATCGACCTTGCACCGCTGCGCGAGCAGCTCGAGAGCCTCGAGGTTCACCCCACCAGCACCCCCGCCGAGGCGCGTGAACGGCTGGCCGGCGCTGACGTCGCCATCGTCAACAAGGTGGTGCTGGATGCCGATACCCTGAACGCCCTGCCCTCCTTGCGGCATATCTGCGTACTGGCCACCGGCACCAACAATATCGACATGGAGGTGGCGAAAGAGCGTGGCATCCGCGTCGACAACGTCAACGCCTACGGAACCGCCAGTGTCGCCCAGCATACCCTGATGCTGATCCTCGCTCTGGCCACTCGCCTGCCCCAGTACCAGCGCGACGTGGCCGAAGGCCGTTGGGGAAAGAGCCCGTTCTTCTGTCTGATGGACCACCCGACCCTGCAACTCGAAGGCAAGCATCTGGTGCTGGTGGGACAGGGTGAACTGGGCTCCAAGGTGGCCGCCCTGGCCGAGGCATTCGGCATGCGGGTGAGCTTCAGCGCGCGTCCAGGCAACGAGGCCAATGACCGGCGCCCGGCACTGGCCGAGCTGCTGCCCGAGGCCGACGTGGTCAGCCTGCATTGCCCATTGACCGAACACAGTCGTCATCTGCTCAACGCCGACAACCTCAAGACCATCAAGAAAGGCGCCCTGCTGGTGAATTGCGCCAGGGGTGGTGTGATCGATGAAGAAGCCGCTCTGGCCGCCCTGCGCGAAGGGCAATTGGGAGGCCTTGCCGTCGATGTCCTTCCCGCGGAGCCGCCTCGTGATGGCCACGCCCTGATCGACGCAGTCAACGAGTCGCCGCGCCTGAACCTGCTGGTCACCCCGCACAGCGCCTGGATCACCCCTGAAGCGCGACAGAACATCGTCAAGCTGACCGTCGATAACCTGCGGAACGCTGCGCAAGAGAACTGACGCCGTCCATGGCGGGCACAGCAGACCGTGCCCGCCTGACACCAGGCCATTCTTGCCAACCTGCCCCTTGCCTGCCCCTTGGTGAGCTCTCTCCAGGCTTTCGCCCCGCTGATGCCGCGCTTATGCAACGTTATCGCCACGCTGATGCAACGTTATTGCGCCCCTGATCGGCATGTTCGGGCGAGTTTAGCGAACGCGACGCTTCCCAACGGCCTGTCCTCATCGCCCATGACTAACATATCGATGTAACTGGCACGTTCGGGTCTTGCTAAACCAAAATAACGGTATAATTGTTGGAAACAAGGTAACAGCCGTGTTGTCGATGGCGGTTCCACCCTTGCGTCGGCCCGGCATCACTCCGATACTTCGCGCTGAGCCCACCCCCTCATCGGACACCCCATGCTGTACAACTACGGGTCGATCAATCTCGACCATGTCTATCGCGTTCCCCATCTCGTTCGCCCGGGGGAAACCCTGGCGAGTCATGAGCACCGAGTCGGCCTTGGAGGCAAGGGAGCCAACCAGTCGCTCGCGCTGGCCAAGGCCGGTGGTCAGGTGGCTCACTGGGGAAGCCTGAATGCCCAGGATGGCTGGGCCCGCCAGCAGCTTGCCGATGCCGGGGTCGACGTCAATGGTATTGCCGAGGTGGCCGCCCCCTCCGGCCACGCCATCATCCAGGTCGACGACGGCGCAGAGAACGCCATCCTGCTGTTCCCCGGAGCCAACCACCACCACGCGGCCGACGACCTTTCCAGGCTGATGGAGGGCACTCAGGCCGGCGACTGGCTGCTGCTGCAGAATGAATGCAGCGCCCTGGCCGACGCCATCCGGCTCGGACATGAAAAGGGACTGAACATCGCCTTCAACCCGGCGCCGATGAGCGACGCCGTGCTAGACCTGCCACTCGACCGGTGCGATCTCCTTTTCGTCAATCGGGGCGAGGCCACCTGGCTGGCCGGTGTTGCAGAGGATACCGATGCCGACGCCTTGCTCACCGCCCTTTCCGAGCGCCTGCCCAGCACCCGACTGGTGCTGACGCTCGGAGGCGAAGGCGCCTGGCATCAGCACGGCGGACAACGCCAGTTCCAGGCGGCGAGTCGGGTCGAGGCGGTTGACACCACCGCCGCCGGGGACACCTTCATCGGCTACTACCTGGCCGCGATGCAGGAACAAAAGACCGTGGCGGATTGCCTGGCGCTGGCCTCCACCGCCGCCGCCCTCGGCGTTCAGCGCCAGGGCGCGGCTGCCAGCATTCCGACCCGCGACGAGGTCGACACAGCGCTGGCGAGCGGCCAGCACGCCATCCGTTGAGACCTTCAGGCCAATCACAGGAGCTTCCGTGAGCACCCCGATCATCTTCGATACCGACCCGGGCGTCGACGACGCCCAGGCCATCGCCATCGCCCTGCGCCATCCCGACATTGAGCTGCTCGGCATGACCACCACCTTCGGCAACGTCGACATCGAGACGGCGACCCACAATGCCCTGCTGCTCGGCGAGATCGCGGGCCAGCCAGTGCCAGTGGCCCAGGGCTCGGCCTGCCCCATGGTCAAACCTCGTCATCCGGCACCCAAGCATATCCATGGCGACAACGGCCTGGGCAATATCACCCTGCCCGAGGTCAAGGGACAGGCCGATGCTCGCAGCGCCGCCCAGTTTATCGTCGACACCGTGCGCCAGCGTCCGGGCGAGGTCAGCCTGGTGGCGGTCGGCCCGCTGGGCAACCTTGCCGCAGCGCTGCAGCTGGACCCCGAGATCACCCGCCTGGTCAAGCAGGTGGTCATCATGGGCGGCTCCATTCGCGAAGGCGGCAACGTCACCCCGGTGGCAGAAGCCAACATCTTCAACGATGCCCACGCCGCGCAGCGCGTACTGACCGCCGACTGGCCGCTGACCCTGGTGGGGCTCGACGTGACCCATCGCTGCATCCTGACGCCGGAACACATGGCCCGCATCGAGGCAGGCCAGGGCGAGCTCGGCAAGATTCTGGCCGGCAGCTACGACTTCTATCGCGCCTTCTATCGTGAAGCCCTCGGCATCGACGGCTGCTGCCCCCATGACAGTGTGGCCCTGGCCTGGCTACTGCGCCCGGACCTGTTCGAGACCACCCGCGGCCACCTGGGTGTGGTTACCGAAGGGCCGGCCGAGGGGCAGACCATCCTCGCGCCCGAAGGCAGAGGCTTTATCGCCGACCGCTGGTCACAGACACCCGTGGTCAACGTCTGCATGGGGGTAGACGGCAAGGCCGTCAGCGACTGGATCGCGGACACCCTGGCCTGAACGACTCAAGCCAGCAAAAAGCCCCGGGCGGGCACGACGGATAATGTCGAGGGACAGTGTCGTGCCCGCCCGGGGCTCTTCTATCGCTGGATCCTTGAGGTCATGGCGCCAGCGGCGACGACCACGGGCGCTCTACACCGGGCTCTAGCCCGTCGTGAAATCCCTCGGCGGCTTATCCAGCGTTACCTCACGGGTGGTGACCTGGGTCACTTCGGCCTGCTCGGGCCCATATTCAAGCCAGTCGGCGACCCGTTCCACCGCGTCACGAGGTCCACACAGCAACACCTCGACACTGCCGTCCGGCAGGTTGCGCGCATACCCCGCAAGCCCCTCTGCCTCGGCTTGCTGCCTGGTGGCAAAGCGATAGCTCACGCCCTGTACTCGCCCTTCCACCAGGGCCTCCAGGCATAGGGTGTCATCGGACATCGTGGCTGCCTCCTGCTGCTCGTCCATTGGTTCCTCTCTGGCGACATCGGCCCCTTGAACCGTATCATCGACGCTGACCTCGTCATCTTCGTTGGCCTGACGGCTCTCCACCGTGCCAGCAGTCTCCGCTCCCCCTGCCTCCAGCTCCGCCTCATGCTGACGCTCGCGAGCCTCCTGCTCGAATTCCCGTTCTTCTTCGGCGCTCAACTGGGCACGCACGCTCTGCTGATCGAGCAGTTCCTGCTTGACCAGCACGGCGCTGTTGCGCGGGATGATGGGCTTGTGCCGGGCGAGTAGATGGACCTTGGTAAAGGCAGCACCAAACAGCAGGATCAGCGAGGAGTAGTAGACCCACAGCAGGCCTAGAACTTGACGCCCAGCATGACCCATGAGCGCCCACGCACAAGGGCTAGAGGGATGATATTGAAGGGATGGCTTGCCCATCTTTACCCACGAGAACCCACTCAAACCCGTGCGGCGATGTATGGTCTGGTGTATGGTGAGAGCCATTCAGAGTCAACCAACTGGTTTGCCATACAAGCCCATGAAGCGCACCGCGATCAAACGTCGGCCGTTGGCCGATACCGTGCTCTCCAAGCTGGAGCCCGAGGAGAAAGAGTACCGAGAAAGCTACGGCGTGGATAGGTTGTACTTCGTCGTCGCCCCCAGCGGGAGAAAGCGCTGGGAAGTCAGGTACAAGAAACCGGCGACCGGGCGCTGGGCCTGGATGGGGCTGGGGACCTATCCCGACGTCACGGCGAAGGTTGCCAGGGCATCGGCTCAGGACGTGGCTGAGAAGGTGGCTGATGGCATCGATCCCGTGCAGCAGCGACGCGAGGAGCGCAGCGGCGATGGGCGAATGGCCGACTTCGCCATCACGGCTTGGCAGTGGCTGGACCATCGCGTCGGAGAGGGCCATTTCGTGGCCGAAACCGAGTATCAGGCTCGGACCATGCTGAAGAATGACGTGATTCCAGTGCTGGGCGGCATCGCCGTATCCCAAGTGACGCGCGCGGACTGCGTCAAGGTGCAGCGCCGGATAGAGAAGCGCGGCGCCCTGAACCGGGCGAAGAAGTGCCGCATCTGGCTGCAGTCGATCTTCGATTACGCTCATTCGCTGGGGCGCTGTGACGAGAATCCGGCCGCCAGTCTGCGCGTGTCGTCCAAGTCCCCCAAGCCGGCCAAACCGCTCCCCTTCCTTCGCGAGGCGGAGCTGCCCGATTATATGAAGGCCCTTCGCCAGTCCAGCAGCACGCCCCTGGTCACCACCGCGGCATGGGTTACGCTGCGCACCGCCTCCCGGCCCGGCATGGTCCGATGGATGCACTGGTCTGAGGTGAGCCTGAAGAACGGCGCCTGGCACATCCCGGCCGAGAAGATGAAGTCGAGGCGCGATCACGTCGTGCCGTTATCGCGCCAGGTCGTGGAGCTACTGAAGGCCGTGCGCCCGCTGGCCGGCGAGGATGGCCATGTCTTCCCGAACCGGCGCGCACGCCTGAGCACCCGCGAGGGCGCTGACACGCCGCCGGTGCTCTCCAAGAGCAGCATCAACCGATGCATCGAACTCGCCGGCTATCGGGGGAGAATGACGGGGCATGGCGCGCGGCATACCGCGAAGACGCTGCTATCTGAGCATGGCTGGCCGAGGGACTGGACCGAGATGCAGCTGGCCCACTCCCTTCCCGGGCTCGAGGCCACCTACAACCATGCCAACTGGTTCAAGCAGAGGGCGCTCATGATGCAGTGGTACTGCGACTACCTGGACGCCCTGGAAGCCGGCATCACCGACGAGCAGATCGAGGAGTTCGATGCCCAGGTGATGATGCCAGGCGGGCAGCGCTTCACGCCCTGATCCTACATCGCCTGGATGGCGCCGGGATCCGGAAAGCCGACCGCCTGAGGCTCGAGGTCGCTGAAGTCCTCGGCTGCCGGTTCCGGCGGGCGATGCACTTCGTCGCGCATGAAGGGGAAGCGCGCCAGAACATGACGGCGAAGCCCCAGGCTGTCGGCGTGCTCGGCATGGGCGATCCAGCTGTGCACGGTGGGCCTGATGTCTTCGAGGTCGATGTCGCCCATAGCGTAGGCCTTCTGCATCTGTCGCATCCTGCGCACGATGCGGCGGATCGAGCTCTTGCGAAGTCGGCGGTGCGTCGGCCATATCCGGTAGCCGAGGAAGTCGAGCGCTCGACCATTGTGAAGCGCAACGGGAAAGACTTGGGTCTTCTGGTTGGTCTTCAAGCCAAGTTGCGACCACAGGAAGTTCTCGATTATTTCACGAACGATATGCAAATAATGCTTGTCATGGTGGATGATGCAGAAGTCGTCCATATAACGCGCATAATGTTTTTCGCGAAGCGTGTGCTTCACATAAAGGTCAAGCTCGCCCAGGTAGATATTGGCGAAAAGCTGAGAAGTCAGGTTGCCCAACGGAATGCCGACGGGATTGATATTATCCGGATCAGCGCTAGAGCCTATAATTTCGTCGATTAAATCGAGAGTGCGCTGACAGGCAACGCGCTTACGAATAATCGACTTCAATATGCTGTGATTGATGTTCTGGAAATACTTCGATATATCAGCCTTCAGCACATAGGCTTTCCCGTGTTCGCGCTGCACCTTGCGAAGCATGTCCTGCACCTTGTCGGCACCCCGATGGGTGCCACGATCCCTGATGCAAGCATAGGTATCGGAGATCATTCGCGGCCCGAAGCATGGCTCGATAGCATCCACCAGGGAGTGATGTAGCACGCGATCACGAAACGGTAGCGCTGCACCGGTGCGGTAGACCGGCTCATACAGCGTGAAATGCCGATACTGCCCTGTCTTCCAGGTTCCCCAGATAAGGTGATTCTGGATGTCGATGAGGTTGCTTTCGAGATTGTAATGGAATCGCTTCACGGCCGGCCTGCTGCGCTTGCCTTGCCTGGCGCGCTCGTAGGCGGCCAGCAGGTTCTCGAAGTCGTAGATGGCGGGATAGAGGTTCTTGAACGTCTTTGCCACGTTGCCGTCCATGGATGGCGTGAATGGGCGGCGAGGCCAAACGGTCGACCGTCTCGGCTACTGGAATGGCTCGCCTGTTGAGTTTTTCGGCGGATGCCGAGGATTGCGCGTCCTTTTGAGAGGGGCGCTGTCGGCAGGCCCTTGAGCCTGACGCTTCTGGCTGGCCTCAAAAGCGGGACGGGCACCGTTGTTCGAGTTCGCGTTCGTGCGGGTGTTGTTCAGATTCAGAGCGAAGACGCCGGCGTTCTCGCCGTTGTTCCAGTTGCCGCCGCGACGCGGTACACCTAAGGCAACGCACAACCCTATGCGCGGCCTATATTAGCAAGCTACGGATTGGCCAGAGCGGCCGTTTTCCCGCTTCCGTCGACGACCGTCGCCGCCGGCATTTTCCTGAAGGCTCTTGTACCAGCCGCCAATCATCCGGCCGATCTCATCGTTCATCTTGGCCCAATTGGTGTATTTCTTCTTGTCGATATATCGGGAGGTATAGGCCACTCTTACCTGACTTCTCAGGAAGTCGATTTCAATAATCAGGTCTTCTAGCGTGGTTTTCTTGTAGAAACGACGAGCGCATCGATATACCAGGTGGAGAAGCCGCGTCATGGTGTCGCGAATATCGGCGCCTAGTGAATGCTGCTGATGCTTCGGAAAGTGGCGGATGAACTCATAGGCTTGGCTCATCATCTCTTCGCACTTATTAACAAGATCGAGAGAGCTTCTTTCCTTCGGAGGCTGAGTGGCAGGCCCCATTCCTTGCGGTGACATCTGTCCAGAAATCCTATTCTTCCCAAAAAAGACAAGGGGTGCGCTATCGCGCACCCCAGAAATAACAACAACGCAGAGTCAAATATCAAACGGCAAAAGCGGGACGGGCACCGCTGCCCGAGTGCGCGTCCGTGCGGGCGTAGACCAGATACAGAGCGAAGACGCCGGCGTACTCGCCGAAGATCCAGTTGCCGCCGCGACGCGGTACACCTAAGGCAACGCACAACCCTATGCGCGGCCTATATTAGCAAGCTACGGATTGGCCAGAGCGGCCGTTTTCCCGCTTCCGTCGACGACCGTCGCCGCCGGCATTTTCCTGAAGGCTCTTGTACCAGCCGCCAATCATCCGGCCGATCTCATCGTTCATCTTGGCCCAATTGGTGTATTTCTTCTTGTCGATATATCGGGAGGTATAGGCCACTCTTACCTGACTTCTCAGGAAGTCGATTTCAATAATCAGGTCTTCTAGCGTGGTTTTCTTGTAGAAACGACGAGCGCATCGATATACCAGGTGGAGAAGCCGCGTCATGGTGTCGCGAATATCGGCGCCTAGTGAATGCTGCTGATGCTTCGGAAAGTGGCGGATGAACTCATAGGCTTGGCTCATCATCTCTTCGCACTTATTAACAAGATCGAGAGAGCTTCTTTCCTTCGGAGGCTGAGTGGCAGGCCCCATTCCTTGCGGTGACATCTGTCCAGAAATCCTATTCTTCCCAAAAAAGACAAGGGGTGCGCTATCGCGCACCCCAGAAATAACAACAACGCAGAGTCAAATATCAAACGGCAAAAGCGGGACGGGCACCGTTGTCCGAGTACGCGCTCGTGCGGGTGCCGTACAGACGCAGAGCGAAGACGCCGGCGTTCTCGCCGAGGACCCAGTAGCCGCCGCGACGCGGTACACGCTCACCCTCGAGGTTGTACCAGATATGGTCGCCACCCAGGTCGTTGCCCACCGGGTAGAGGCCGTAGAGCTTCAGCACTTCGATGGCGGCCGCCGACACCGGGTTGGTACCAGGGTTGGTCATGCCCTCGAAGTCGGAACCGCTGGAAACCACCAGGGTGTAGTCGGCGGTACCGCTGTCCGCGACCTTCACGGCATTGGCGGACCCGGTGGCCACCAGGTCGCCGGTTTCGCCGTCGATGGCCCGCCACAGCGAGGAGGCGGCAGACAGGTCGATGTCGCTCAGCGCGGCATCATTGTCAGCGACCACCTGGATCTCGCCGTCCATCAGGCGCATGCCCGGGCACCATTCCCACACGTTGCCGCACAGGTCGGCGATGCCCCACGGCGTGTTGTCATGGCGCCAGGAAGCCGGGCCGGAGCCGGTCAGTGTGCGGGCCGTGCCGCTCGACACGCCCGGCGCCTCGCCGTCCTGTCGGGTAGCGGTCTCGAACTTCTGCGCATGGTTGCGGCCGTAGTCGGTATTGCCGCGCGGCAGGAAGCCGTTCGCCCAGCACCAGTGGCCGAGCCCGGTCCAGTCGGTGTTGGTCACCAGCCCCCAGCCCGGGCCGTTGGCACGCGCAAGGCCCAGGAACTCGTCGATGTTGCGGCTGGCTGCCGGATCGACGCCCGGGATGGAAATCAGCTCGCCGTCGCGCACGGTGCCGGGAAATACACCGATGTAGCGGTGGTTCTTCTCCACGCCATCCATGATGAACATGGGGTGCGTACCGGCGCCCAGGCCGGGGTCGATGTCCTCGCGATTGAAGCGCGGCACCTTATACATGTAGGACGCCTGGCCCTTCTCGGTGTAGAGGACGGTGACCCGCCCCCCGGTGGCAGCCTCCACGGAGGCGCGCAGGTCATTGCGATCGAGGGTGTTAGCCATGTTGTGGGCTCCTGGTTACTGGTTGGTGGCAGGCCACAGGGTGATGACGACCGCATCGGGATCGAGCGGGTCGGCAACCTGGATGGTCCCGGGCTCCTCGCCTTCGGCCCCGGACTCGGCGGCCTGCTCCTCGTGATAGGTTCGGGCCGGGATCTCGATGTGAGCCAGGTAGGCGCCGGTACCGCCCTCCTCGGCTACGCCGTTGTTGCGACGGACCTCGACGACGGTGGACGAATCGGCCTGGCGGGCGGCGCAGTCCACGGCCACGCCACCGACGGTGACGGTCGTGCCGGAAACCGAGAACTCGGCGACCGGCTGCTGGGGCTGTTTCAGCTTGATCTGCGGCATGTCTGCCTCCTATGCAGCAATGGGCGGGGTGAGGATCAGTTGTTGAGCTTGCTGACCCGCCAGCGCACGACGACATCGTCGGCGCCAGTGGCCAGGCGTAAGGTGAAGCCGTTGGTGGCTCGGCTGGTGATCTCCACCTGCTCGGAGCGGCACGGCTCGCCCACCGCGGACACCAGGTCGATGTCGATGCGGTAGTCGGACTCGCGCAGGTCCTTGATGGCGATAGTCTCGGTCCGCGGGCTCTGGAGATTGGCCGGAAACTCGGGCTCCATGCGGCGCACGTTGGTCAGCGTCACGTAGTCGAGGTTGGGGTCCGTCTCATCGGTGCTGTCGGCCGGGATGGTGATGGTGTAGATGTGGATGCCGTGCTCCGGCACCTCCTCGCCGATGGCCGTCACCGACACCCGCATGCGCTGGGTGGCTTCATGGAAGTAGAGATAGGCGTACACGGTGACGCTGCTGGTACCGGTGTTGGACGGCACGCTAGCGGCGTTCTCCTTCTCGGGGGCGGCATAGATGCGCCCGTTCATGAAGGCGATGCCATTCTCCAGGTTGAGGTTGCGCGCAGCCGTGGTGGAGCGGGAGACGGAGCACCCGGAGACCACGCCGCGGTTGCTGATCGTGACCTCCCCTTCTTGCTGCGCCTGCTCCTTCAAGGCCTGAACGGAGCGGTTGGCCACGGCGGCCTGGTCCAGACCGAACATGACGGCCGCCGACAGGTCGTCCTGATAGTCCGGCGACAGGCTTTGCAGCTGAGCGGACATGTCGTCCAGCCGCTCGCCGACGCTGCCCTTGTTGCCCTTGGCGGCGTCGAGCTCGCTGCGCATCTGGGCGCGGCCCTGCTCCAGGAAGGAGAAATTCTGGTCGATCTCCTCGTAACGCAGGTTCCAGAGCGCCGGGACGGCGTCCGGCTCGTTATTGGGGATCTTGGTGATCGTGCTATTCGGTAGCGCCATGACGGCCCCCTCTAGAATCGAAGTTTCACGCTGGTTTCATAGCGCTCGTCGGACTCTTTCACCTTCGGCGCAAAGTTCTTGACGCCCACCAGGTCGCCATCCTCGTTGAGCAAGGCGGCCTCGGAGATGGCGTAGCCAACCAGCTCGTCGTATTCGAGGACCCCGCGCCCCGTCACAGAGAAGTCGTCTTCCTGAACCACGGCCGTCAGCGCCTTGCGCATCAGCTCGTTGTTGAGCCCCGTCTGCTCGGGATCGGGCGCCTTGGCGGTCAAGTCGCCGTTGTGCCCGCCGTCACCGAACGCCATGAAGGCGATCTTCTTGACGGGGGCGCCACCCGCCATGGTCGACGCCAGGCGGCGCCGGTAGCCGTTTACGGTTATCGCCTCAGCCATATCACTGTCCTGTTCGCTTCACGATGGCGAGTGAGAACTCGGGGGCCGCCATGGCGCCCAGCTTCCAGCCGTTGAGCGGCATGCGCCGCGGCTCGGGTGCGCTGGGGGCCGTACTGGTGCCATCGAGCTCGTTGAGGCCAAGTCTGAAGGAGCCCAAAGCGTTCGCTTGCGTCATTTTCCGGGCTCGCAGGCGCGTACCGCCGTCCAGCCTGAACTCGCCGAACCGGCTGACAGCCCCCAGAGACCAGGCGCCATCGAGGCGGCGGTTCCAGCGCGCCAGGCGCTTAGGCTGGGGGTTAGGCGGTAGCCTGGCCGGGGAGGCGCTGGCAATTCCGCCCAGCTCTGCCGACAGCTCATGTTCGGCGACAATGCCCGGCCGGCGGCCCAGCCTCCAGCCGTTGAGCTTCTGTCCAGCCCATGCGGCCTTCAGCTTGGCGCCCTCGCGGAGCCTCCAGCGACCATCCAGCCGCCGGGCGCTGCCCAGATGGCGAGGCGTGAACGGGTAGTCGATGCGAATCTCGTCATGAAAGGTGGTTAGCAGCTGCTGGGGCTGCGTGACCGCGACCTGCTTGTCCAGGTCGCCCCACCCGAAGGCCTCGGACTGAGGGCGAGAGAGCGCCCAGGTGCCGTCCAGGCGGCGCCCTGGTTCGCCAAGCGCCGGTTCCCGGTAGGCTGTGGCAGTCGCATACGACGCAGACTCGAGCACGCCACGCGCGCGGCAAGCGTGAAGGCGCCAGTGGCTGGTACCGCCCCGGCGCTCGCCGAGACGAAAGGTGCCGAACGGCTGCGGCAGCGTAACCAGCTCGCCATCGGTTCCCAGCTTCCAGCGAGCGTCCGGCCGGTCCGAGATGACGCGCCCACACCACGGGTAGCGCAGCGCGCTGTCCTTTTGCATCAGGAAGCGTCGACTCAGCCGACTTTCCACGGAGAGCACGAAGCGCAGCCAGAACTTGAACGTTGGCACCAGGCGGGCGGGGATGACGGCCCGAATCACCTCGAGGAGGCCGCTGGTGGCCGGCCGATTGCTACCGGCCAGGGCGTGGGCACTCGCCGCGATGGCCTCCAGGCCCAGCAGGATCTCCACGCGGGACGTCAGGAATAGCTGGCTCTCATCGGGCTTGTACTCGGGCTCCGGCTCCCCGTCGCGGACAAGGAGTTCGCCCAGCCCCCACGCCCCATCCAGCTTGAGTCCCGGCTGGCCCAGGAAGTTGAAGAAGAATGGATCCCGGGGCTCGTTGACGATGAAGGCATCGCCGTAGGGGAAGCGCTTGTCGTGCCACAGCTGCTTGACCTCGGAGGCGCCGGGGAACAGCAGTTGCAGATAGGTGCGCAGGAAGTGCAAGCCGCGCTTCTGCACGTCGCCCGACTTCCAGGCCCGGTAGAGGTAGCGGGTGGCGGCCTCCTCGCGCTCACCCTTGAGCAGCACCAGGCCGTCATGGTTCACCGTGCGACGAACCAGCTCGAAGCTGCCCAGGTGCGGCGTGCCCAGCACACTGGCGTCGAACGTGTCATGGGCGACACTTCCGAACAGCTCGCCGAACAGGTTCTTCAGCTCCTCCTCGATCTGCCCGTTGGCGAAGCTCTCGCGCAGCGGCGCTATGTCGGGCAACTGAGCCCCGGGGAAGTCGAAGTCGTCGCTGGTGTTCAAAACCCTGATCCCCAGAATGGCACGTTGACGTTGCCGGCGGTGACGCCGACCTCAAGGCTCTCCGGGGAGACGTAGCGCCACAACTCCGGGCGCGAATCGTCGCCCTCATCAATGGTCACGCGAAGGTCGGCGCGGCCCACGCTCAGCGCCGGCACTTGCTGCCTCAGCAGCTGATAGACCTGCTGGTAGAGCGGCGTCGTATTGCCGCGGCGAGACTGGTCGGCCTGCTCGCCGAACTCATCAAGCATGACCTGGCGGATCTGCTCTCTCACCACGCCCTCGTCATAGCTGGTGGCCACCGTGGCAGCAATGGTGACCGGCAGAGGGGCGCGCACAGGCGTATAGAAGCGGACCCGGTAGCTGTCATCGGCAGCGTGGATCTTGTCTCGAATCGCGCGCTGCGTGGCAGTGAGGTCAGCATCGCCCAGCTCGTCAGGCGAAGTGCTCTGCCCTGGCGCCTGGCTCAGCACCGACTCGCTTCCGGTGGAAGACAGGCAGGCGACGAACAGGGCGTTGATGTTGTCGACGCTCATGCCGCGATGCCGCTCCTCCTCCCCCTCATTCCACACCGAAAGGAACTGCAGTGATGGGAAGTGGCGACGCACCAGGAAGTCGAACTCGCCCAGAAAAACCGCGTTGTGGTTGTAGACGCTGGGATACTTGGCCAGCTCGCGCAGCGTGCGCATGGAAGGCGGGTTCTCGCCGCTGGAAAGCACCTCTTGCAAGGTCATCTCCAGCTGGGCCTCGGCAGGATCCTGCATGGTCTCGAAGGCCATCGGCGAGCCTGGCGAGAAGTCTTCAATCCGGCCGAGGGAGTAGAAGGTAGTCAGCGTCAGCGCCAGGCCCTCGTCGGGCTGCACGCCAACCACGCCTTCCTGGCCGAAGCGCACATAGACGCGCTGCTGCTCATCCGCCTCGACGTGATAGATGCGCTCGCCGGCCAGCGTGTTGGTGTAGCGCTCGCGGTGGGAGTAGGCGCCTTCCACGTCAGTCACATGCAGGCCGCATAGCCAGGAATCATCATCGGCCATCTCAAGCTCGATGGCGTAGAAGGCTCGGCTCTCCTGCACGGTGTGCGTAGCAGCCTTCTCGTGGAGCTGCACGGCCTCGAACGTCACGGTATCGCCGGGAGCGGCATCGACGGGCGTCTCGACGCGGAACGGTCGGCCGCTGGCGTCCACCATGGAGCGGCCAGGGCTCGCCGCGAAGGCGGCCCCGCTGGCATTGTGCAGCCGCACGCTCACGCGCGCGGGCTGAGACTTGGGCACCAGGCCGCGCATCGACGCATCGGCCAGCACGGTGGCGTCCCGCGTCTTCTCGAACGGCTCGGCCTGAGCGGTCTCCAGCTGTCCGGAATACATGGCCAGCATGGTGGCCATGGCATCCAGGTGCTGAAGGATGCGCGGGTCTCGCGCGCGGTACAGGGCGCCGACTGCCGGATAGCGGGCGACGCTATCCTCAATGGCCTGCTGGAAGTCCTCGCGGGTCAGCATTATCGGGGGGCCTCGAAGTCGTTGAGGTCGTAGGAGCGACCGGCGACGTCGAGTGTCAGGCGAAGCTGGTCCACGCCTTCCGGGGTTCCATACAGCGACACCGCGCTATTGGGAAGCACCTCGAGCACACTGACGTCGCGCTTGAGCTTGCGCACGAAGCGATCGGCCTGCCCCTCGGACTGGGCACGCTGAAGCAAGCTGTTGGCATCGGCGCCATAGCCGGAGCCCAGATACCCATTGATGGGCGTCTCCAGCCAGTGACGCACCATCGCCTGAATGTCATCGCCGGTGATCGTAGTCATGGCGCCATGCTATGCCGGCGCCGGCCCCGACGCCGGGCGCCTTTTCCGGGTCACGACAGACCGCTGTAGGCGCCGGTCACGATGTGAGCGATGCGACGGTCTGGCACGTCACGAGATACGTCCTGCGGCCCTTGCCCCTTCCCGCCTGAATCACCTCGGCCGGATGGCGAGCTCATCGGTGCACTGACGGTTGGCGCCTCCGCAACGGCTGGTGCTCTCGGGGCGTTCACGGCGGCAGGTGCCTGAGCGGAAGCGCCGACTGGCGGCTGGGAGGGCGATAGCCCCAGGGTCGCCAGATGAGCCGTGGAGACGCTCGGAGGTGCGGCCGGCGAAGGCGCGCTCTCCGCAGCCTCTCGGCTCACGACATCGCTGATGGATGGCGCCTCGGCGCGCCTCTCGCCGGCTGACGCGGCGCCTGCGTCAAACTCCCCCGCCCGGGCGGCCGCCAGATACTCCCGTGTCGTCGCCTCGCGGTCGGCCAGGCCATTGTCTCCACCGTTGATCAGGCGCGTGACCTCGCGGGTGTCGCCGCGCTGGGCCGCCTCGGACAGGCCGTCACGGCTCTGCCAGTACCAGGTGGCCACCTTGGCGGCGACCTCTGGGTCGGCCGCCATGTCAGGGTTATTCACCAGGTCGATGCCCAGCGCCTCGCTGGCCGCCTCATAGTTGTCGCGGCCGGTCAGCTGCGTGTAGCCCCGGCCTCGAAAACGATAGCCGTCACCGGCTTCGGTGTTGCCCATGCGGCCGCCGTACATGAGCTCGGCGACAGCCTCGGGGCCCTGTGCCATGGCCGCTTCCACCGCCTCTCGCCCCTGGCTGCGAGCCGTGGCGCTGACCTCCATGATCCGGTCGGCAGAGCGGTAGTTGAAACTCTCCTCCATGGTGCGGAAGCCGCCCGACTCGTGGTGCATCTGCCCCATGAAGGCCGCCTGCTCGTTGGGGTCGGTGATGCCGGCCTCGGCCATGGCTTGAGTCAGCGCCGGCTCGGCGGCGGCCTCGTTGCGCGCATTACGCACCGCGCCCACCACTGACGAGATGCCGGTCTTTTCCCCTACCCATCCGGCGCCGGAGGATAGGCGCTGCCCCAGCCATCCGGCGGCAGCCTCGAAGCGGTCGGCTGCCGCCTCGGCTCGATCAGCGGTCCACGATGCCGCGGCCTCGGCCCGATCGGACGCCCACTCGGCGGCGCCACCTGCACGCTCGGAAACCCACTCGGAGGTCTCAACAGCTTGGCTGGACACCCACTCCCCGGTCTCTCGAGCGGTCTCAGCAACATCGACGCCCGTCTTCTCGGCAATCCAGGCGTTGGCGCCTTCCGCCATGTCGGTCAGCGCACCCCAGCCCTCGGAAGCCAGGTTGACGGCGCTGTCCCACACGCCCTTCATCTCGTCGGTGACCGCCGTCCATCGCTCGGCAATGCTGTTCGACAGCGACTCCCAGCGCGCCGACAAGCTATCGGTGGCGGACTCCCACAGGCTGCCGAATGTGGCGGTTGCTGCATCCCAGCGCGCGGACACCCCGTCGCTGGTCTGTTCCCACAGGCTCGACATGAAGGTGGTGGCATACTCCCATCGGGACGTCAGCCCAGCCACCAGGTCCGAGTTGCGAAGGTCGGTGACCCATCCACCCACCTCCTCGCCCACGACCTCGCCAGCACTGCCGCCGAAGAAGCCGCCTGCCGCGGCGCCAATAATGCCGCCAATAGCCGTGCCGATCCCCGGGACGATAGAGCCGACGGCGGCGCCGGCCGCCGCTCCACCGGCCATGCCGCCGATACCGCCCAGGCCGCCGCCGATGGCGCGCCCGGTCATGACATCCTTTTCTGCCCGCGAGGCATCGCTTCCTTCGCTGGCAGCGACATCGCTCGCCATGAACCCCAGGCCCAGCAAGGCGCCAATGCCAGGGATTCGGCGAGCACCGCC
>NZ_JAMXRY010000025.1:0-78903 GCF_024124525.1 Halomonas sp. OfavH-34-E
CCTGAAGTAGGGTGGTGCCATCGCTGGTAGAGGCGGACAAGGTCCGGCCGCTTGTGGAAACCTGATAGGAAAGGGACTCGCCGCCAGATGTCAGTGAAGGAAGGCCGGTGGTTTCCCAGCGAAAGGGATGGGTCGCGGCTGGGCCGTTGGCACCGAAATTATAGCCAAGGGTGCCGGTTGCCACGGTGTCCTGGCCAGCCGCATCCTGTGGGCCGCCAGGAATACCATTGGGCAAGCCATCTTCATCCAGCAGCGCCAGGGCGGTGACCTGGGTGGTGCTGTCCTGCGCCAGCAGTGTGGCGGCAGTGGACTGATTCAATGATGAATCGGTGTTGAAGTTCATTGGATAATTCCTTGCATGGATGCCGTTGGGGAAGGCGGGGCTTGTTAAACGTATGCAAGGAAAAAAGATCGCGACATTGTACTCATGGGCGGGTGCAAGGGATTCAGAGTAGAGGGTGGCAGAGGGGGGCTGAATGCCCGAAATATGGGATGGTTTTTAAAGACCTTTTCGTCTTTTTTTTGCCTAAAAGGGTTTTTCCTTACATTGGATATCGGGCGGTATTTGAGACGATGTCGTGATGCGGGGTTCGCTGCCATGGCTGGGGGGTAAAAACGGTAATGAGCCGGTCCTGGTTTGTACGCGAAAAACGCCAGTTGTGCGCACGGCTGGCTGCCGCGACGCGGATAGGCGATAATGGCCGACTAGCGCCAGCGGTGCAGATTCGGCTGTGGAGCGCGGATCTGGTTGCCTCTATTGATTATCTTGTATTCAGCAGGTCGTATGTCCTTCTTTCACCATCTCGATGAACGTACCCCCCTCAAGGGTCGTCTGGCGCTCAGCGTCGAGTACGACGGTACCCACTATTGCGGTTGGCAGCGGCTCAAGCAGGCCCCGTCGGTGCAGGGGGCGGTGGAGAAGGCGCTGGCCAAGGTGGCGGGTGTGCCGATCACGTTGCATTGCAGCGGACGCACCGACTCAGGCGTGCACGCGACCCGCCAGATCGCCCACTTCGACCCGCCGGTGGAGCGTTCAGAGAAGGCCTGGGTGTTCGGCGGCAACGCCAACCTCCCCCGGGATGTGGCGATCCGCTGGATTCGCGAGGTGCCCGACGAATTCCACGCCCGCTTCAAGGCGTTGGGCCGGCGCTATCGCTACGTCATCCTCAACCAGCCGAGTCGCCCGGTGCTGGAGCGTGCCAACGCCACCTGGTGCCGCGACCCGCTGGATGCCGACGCCATGCACGAGGCCGCCCAGGCGCTGGTCGGCGAGCACGATTTCTCGAGTTTTCGTGCCGCCGGCTGTCAGTCGAAGACGCCCTGGCGCCACCTGCACTTCATCGAGGTACACCGCCACGGCCCGCTGGTGGTGGTGGACCTTCAGGCCAACGCCTTCCTGCACCATATGGTGCGCAACATCGTCGGCGCGCTGGTGACGGTGGGGCGGGGCGAGCAGGGCACCGACTACATCGCGCGACTGATGGCACTCAAGGATCGCAAGCAGAGCGATGTGACGGCGCCAGGCTGCGGGTTGCACTTCGTCGACACCCTGTACGACCCCGAGTGGCAACTGCCCGCCGAGCCACTGGGGCCGAATCTGCTGGCCTTCCTGGGGGAGTGGACGGGTGAGCGCCCGCTACCGGACTGCCCCATGGTGGAGTTTCGCCGCGGACGTCCGATCGCCGAGACGCGCAGGGCGGTACGTGCCGAAGAGCTCGTCGACGGGCTTGCCGACGGGCTCGGCGACGGTTTCGCTGAAGGACCTGCCGGCGCTTCGGCGGCGCACGCCGCGGACAAGGAGTCCTGATGATCGCTGCCGCGCACCGTACCCGCGTCAAATTCTGCGGTTTTACCCGCGAAGAGGATATCGACGCCGCCGCGGCGTTGGGCGCCGATGCCTTGGGCTTTGTGCTGTGGCCCGGCAGCAAGAGGGCGGTCAGCCTGGGGCGGCTGGCCGAACTCGCGGCGCGGGTGCCGGCCTTCGTCACCCGGGTGGGGCTGTTCGTCGATGCCGACGACGAGACCATCGAAAGGGCACTGCCGTGTCTCGACCTGCTGCAGTTTCACGGTAGCGAGAGCGCCGAGGCCTGCGAGCGCTTTGCGCGCCCTTATATAAAGGCGCTGAGAATGCGCGACGGCCTCGATCTGCACGAGGCCGAACGCACCTACGCCGGCGCCCAGGCACTGCTGCTGGACGCCTATCGCCCAGGCGTGCCCGGCGGCACCGGTGACACTTTCGACTGGTCGCGCATCCCGTCGTCGCTGGCAAAACCTGTTATCCTCGCCGGTGGCCTGTCGGCGGACAACGCCGCCGAGGCGATTGACCGGGTGAGGCCCTTCGCCCTCGACGTCTCCGGGGGCATCGAAAGCGCGCCGGGCGCCAAGGATCCAGAGCGCATGCAGGCCTTTATGCGCGCCGTGGGGCAGGGCGACGCCCGCCGCTGACGCGGCAGCAGGCCCCACGCCCGGTAGCGAGCGACCATCACCGACTTTTTATTCAGCCAGTTTATCCGCAAGGAGTCCGACGTGAGCAAGTTCAGTGAACTGACCCAATGGCCTGACGCTCGGGGGCACTATGGGGCCTACGGAGGTCGCTTTGTCTCGGAAACCTTGAGCTTTGCGCTGGACGATCTGAGCCGCACCTACGAAAGCCTCAAGGACGATCCCGACTTTCAGGCCGAATTTGACCATGACCTGGCGCACTACGTCGGTCGGCCGTCGCCGCTCTATCACGCCCGGCGTTGGTCTGCGCAGCTTGGCGGTGCCCAGATCTGGCTGAAGCGCGAGGATCTCAATCACACCGGCGCCCATAAGGTGAACAACACCATCGGCCAGGCGCTGCTGGCCAAGAAGAGTGGCAAGCCCCGGGTGATCGCCGAAACCGGCGCCGGCCAGCATGGCGTGGCGACTGCCACCGTGGCGGCGCGGCTGGGCCTGCGCTGTGACGTCTATATGGGCGAGGCCGATACCGAGCGTCAGAAGCTCAACGTCTATCGCATGCGCCTGCTGGGGGCCAACGTCATTCCGGTGACTTCCGGCACCCGCACGCTCAAGGATGCCATGAACGAGGCGCTGCGCGACTGGGTCACCAACGTCGACGATACCTTCTACATCATCGGCACCGTGGCGGGGCCGCATCCCTACCCGCAACTGGTGCGTGACTTCAACGCGGTGGTCGGCCGTGAAGCGCGGCGCCAGTCGCTCGAGCAGTTCGGCAAGCTGCCTGACGCGCTGATCGCCTGCGTCGGCGGTGGCTCCAACGCCATGGGGCTGTTCTATCCCTTCGTCGAGGACGACGGCGTCGAGATGTATGGCGTCGAAGCCGGCGGCGACGGGGTCGAGACCGGCCGTCACGCCGCGCCCCTGGCCTCCGGCGCGCCCCGCGGCGTGCTTCACGGCAACCGCACCTACCTGATGTCCGACGAGGGCGGCCAGGTCAGCGATACCCACTCGATCTCGGCGGGCCTCGACTACCCCGGTGTCGGACCCGAACACGCGCTGTGGAAGGACGTCGGCCGGGTCAACTATGTGGCCGCCAACGACGACGCCGTGCTCGAGGCCTTCCGTGAGCTGACCCACGTCGAGGGCATCATGCCGGCGCTGGAATCGGCCCACGCCCTGGCCCACGCCAAGGTGCTGGCGCCGACCCTGTCGCCGGACCAGAACATCGTGGTCAACCTGTCCGGGCGTGGCGACAAGGACATCCTCACCGTTGCCAAGATCGACGGAATCGACCTGTAGGAGCTAGAGAATTTCATGTCTCGTATCGATAAACGCTTTCGTTCTCTCGCCGATCAGGGTCGCAAGGCGCTGGTTCCCTACATCACCGGGGGAGATCCCACCCCTGAGGTGACCGTCGACTACATGCACGCGCTGGTAGAGTCCGGCGCCGACATCATCGAGCTCGGGGTCCCCTTCAGCGACCCCATGGCCGATGGCCCGGTCATCCAGAAGGCCTGTGAGCGTGCCTTGAAGCACGGCACCCGCCTGACCGACCTGTTGGCCATGGTGGCCGAATTTCGGCGTCAGGACGACGACACCCCAGTAGTGCTGATGGGCTATCTCAATCCCATCGAGCGCCTGGGTATCGAGCGCTTCGCCCGGGAGGCGAGGGCGGCCGGCGTCGATGGCGTGCTGGTGGTGGACATGCCGCCGGAAGAGGCCGATGAACTGGGGCCCTTGCTGGAAGCCGAGGATTTGGCGCCAATCTTTCTTGTCGCCCCTACCACTTCCCCAGAGCGTGCCGCTACAATATGCGCCCACGCGCATGGCTATCTCTACTATGTGTCGCTCAAGGGAGTGACCGGCTCGGCGAGCCTCAACGCCGACGATGTGGCGGCCCATCTGGCGCCGCTGCGCGAACTGACCGACCTGCCCCTGTGTGTCGGTTTCGGTATCCGCGACGGCGCCTCCGCCGCGGAAGTGGCAAAGGTTGCCGATGGCGTCATCGTCGGCAGTGCCCTGGTCTCACGCATCGCCGAGCACTGTGACGCTCCCCGCGAGGCCATCGCCGAATTGAAGGCGGTGATGACAGAGATACGCCAGGCCCTGGACGCCTGAGAGGCGATCGGGGAAGAGATTCGACCCTGTCGTCGGCCACCGCCGGCGACCGTAGCAACGGAAGACTTCTGACATGAGCTGGCTAGACAAGATTGTGCCCTCGGTGGGCCGCATTCAGCGCAAGGACCGCCGGGCGAGCGTTCCGGACGGTCTCTGGCGTAAGTGCCCCAAGTGCGAGTCGGTGCTTTACCTGCCCGAACTCGAAAAGCACCACAACGTGTGTCCCAAGTGTGATCACCATCTGCGCCTGACCGCGCGCAAGCGCCTTGACTGGTTCCTCGACAAGGAAGGTCGCGAAGAGATCGCCGCCGACCTCGAGCCGGTGGATCGTCTCAAGTTCCGTGACTCCAAGAAGTACAAGGACCGCCTGGCCGCGGCCCAGAAGGACACCGGCGAGAACGACGCCCTGATCGCCATGCGCGGTTCGCTGGATGGCCTGCCGGTGGTCGCGGTGGCCTTCGAGTTCACCTTCATGGGTGGCTCCATGGGGGCCGTGGTCGGCGAGAAGTTCGTGCGTGCCGCCACTATCGCTCTCGAAGAGGGCCAGCCGCTGGTGTGCTTCTCGGCATCCGGCGGTGCGCGCATGCAGGAAGCGCTGTTCTCGCTGATGCAGATGGCCAAGACCTCCGCCGCGCTTGAGCGCCTCAAGCAGGCCGGCGTGCCCTATATCTCGGTGTTGACCGATCCGGTGTTCGGTGGCGTGTCGGCGTCACTGGCCATGCTCGGCGATCTCAACGTGGCCGAGCCCAACGCCCTGATCGGCTTTGCCGGTCCTCGGGTCATCGAACAGACGGTGCGCGAGAAGCTGCCTGAAGGCTTCCAGCGCAGCGAGTTCCTGCTCGAACACGGCACCGTCGACATGATCGTCCATCGCCACGAGATGCGTTCGCGGCTGGGTGGGGTGCTGCGCAAGCTGACCCATCAACCTGCGGTAGGTATCGCCGACGACAGTGAGCCCGACCTGGTGGACGCCGCCGAAGCCGCCGAGCGTGACCTGGCGGTGGCCATGGCAGACAGTGAAGGCGCCCAGGCCGAGCACGCGCCGGAGACGGCCGAGCAGCAGACGCACAGCGACGAAGCCGATGCTGTCCAAGGCGAGGAGCCGAAGGACGGCGAACGCACCCAGGACACACCGCGCTAGCCCATGGACAACGACGGTCTGCCCACCACGCTGGATAGCTGGCTCGCCCGACTCGAGGCCGCCCACCCCGTCGGCATCGATCTGGGCCTCGAGCGGGTCGCCTGTGTGGCACTGCGTCTCGGTCTGACCGAGCGGCCGATTGCACGCCGGGTGATCACCGTCGCCGGCACCAACGGCAAGGGGTCCACGGTGGCCATGCTCGAGGCGCTGGGACGGGCCCATGGGTTGTCCACGGCGGCCTACACCTCGCCCCATCTGGTGCGTTACAACGAGCGCCTTCGGCTGGACGCCAGCGAGGCCAGCGACGAGGTGCTGATCGAAGGCTTCGTCGCGGTGGAGCAGGCCAGGCTCGCGCCATCCCCGGTCAGTCTCACCTACTTCGAGGTCGGCACCCTGGCCGCGCTGTGGACCATCGCCAGGCGCCAGCCCGAGCTGGCGGTGCTGGAGGTTGGCCTCGGTGGTCGCCTGGATGCGGTCAATGTGGTGGATCCGGATGTGGCCGTGGTGACCACCGTGGCTCAGGACCACGCCGCCTTCCTGGGCAACGATATAGCGATCATCGGCCGCGAGAAGGCCGGGATCATGCGTACCGGGCGTCCGGCGGTGCTGGGCAGTCGTGACCTGCCTTCGAGCGTTGCCGACCATGCCCGTTCGCTGGGTGCGCCGATCTTTGCGCTCGGCGAGGCCTTCGCCCATTCGGGCCGCCATGCAGGCCCTCAAGCAGCACCTTGTGCAGGACCTGATGGCGAACAGGGCGGCTGGTCGTGGCGCGGCAGCGACGCACAAGGCCAGCCGGTCGGCCTGGAACGACTAAGCGATCCCGGCCTGCCGCTGGACAACGCCGCTTCTGCGCTGCAGGCACTGTGGCTGGCCCTTGGTGAACTCGATCCAGACGCCTGTCGCCAGGCACTGGCCGAGGTGCGTCTTCCCGGGCGGATGCAGTGGCGCGGTAACTGGTGCCTTGACGTGGGCCACAACCCTCACGCCGCCAACTACCTGGCCGGGCGACTGGCCGAACGGCGTGAAGTGCAAAGGGAGGTCCAGGGGCGAACCCTGTGTCTGATCGGCATGCTCGAGGACAAGGACGCCGAGGGGGTCATCGCCGCGCTGTCACCGGTGGTGGACGCCTGGCTGCCGGTGACGCTCGAGGGCGATCGCGGACGTAGCGCAGCCGACCTGGCGGCACGCATCGAACATCAAGGTGGCACAATCCTTCACCACGCCGATAGCGTCGATGACGGCGTCGACTGGCTCGAATCGTGCGTCGAGCCGGCAGATCGTGTACTGGTGACGGGATCCTTCTTCACCGTGGCTGCCATACTGGCGAGATGGAGCCGCCAGTCCAGTGGCGGTGGCGTCATCGAGGGAGCGACATGAAATACGGAATGCGTGAGCGGATCAGCGGGATCATTATCGTGGTGGCGCTGGGCGTCATCTTCGTGCCGATGTTGTTTGATGAGCCCGAATCCCCCGAGCAGCGGCCGGACCCGGTGCTGACCATCGACCCGCCGGTGGATGTGGAGCGCCGCGACGTGCCTGAGCCCACCCCGCCGGAAGGGCTTGGGCAGATTCAGGCACCGGTTGCCCCCGGCGAGGGCAATGCTTCGCAGGCCGACCAGGGCCAGAGCGAACCCTCCGAGTCCAGCCAGCCACAGCAGGTGGATCCTGAACCGGCGCAGCAGGTGGCCGAACAGGCGTCCTCCGAGCGCCAGGCCGAGCCCGAACCGGCACCCGAGGCCAGCCAGCCCCGGGAAGATCCCATCGCCGCCCTGGCGCGCCAGGCCGAGCAGCGCACGACGAGCGGCCCCACCGCGGTGGAAGGCGGTGAGTGGGCGGTGCAGGTGGGCAGCTTCGGCGAGGCCGGCAACGCCCAGCGCCTGATGCAGAAGCTGCGTGACCAGGGTTACCCCGCCTACTCGCGTGAGCGCAACAATTCGCTGACCACGGTCTACGTGGGCCCCTTCGGCGCGTCCGAGGACGCCGAGGGCGTGATGAGCGAGCTCAAGTCCCGGGAAAATCTGCAGGGGCTTCTGGTCAAGGTGGATAGCTGATGCTGGTGACATGGGTGGACTGGGTCTTCGTCGCCGTGCTGGCGCTGGCCGTGGCGGCGGGGTTCGTCCGTGGCCTGGTGCGTGAGGCGCTGGGCCTGGCCAGCTGGATCGTGGCGCTTTTGGCGGCACGCATGTTCGCCGAGCCGGTGGCCGAGGTGCTGGGCAACTGGATCGACAGTCCGGATGGCCGGCTTATCGTGGCCTTTATCCTGATCATCGTGATCACGATCCTGCTCGGCGGCATCCTGATACGGATGATCCAGGCGGCGGTGGAGTGGGCCGGCGCAGGCTTTCTCAACCGCCTGACCGGCGCCTTGTTCGGTGGGGTGAAGGCGGCAGCGGTGCTGACCCTGGTCACGCTGCTGATCGGCTTTACCCCGCTGGATCAATTGACGGCCTGGCAGGATGCCAGCGTGCGCCCCCACTTCGAGAAATTGCGCGACTGGGGCCTTGGCCAACTGAGTGATTTCGAGGGCAGCCTGCCGGACTTTCCCGAGTCCCTGCGCGAGCTGCCCCAGGCAGAACCATCGCCGCCTACCGGTGGCGAGGCAGAGGGATCTGCCATCGACGATGCGAAGCAAGGTGCCACAAGCACGCTCTGACTTCGCCAGTGACAGACGACTCTTGCGCTGGCCCCCGGGCGGCGTTTCACGGTAAATGAGGTAAGTTGAATGTGCGGTATCGTCGGCCTGATGGCCAAGCAGGCGGTTAACCAGGCAATCTACGACGCCCTGACGGTGCTACAGCACCGGGGTCAGGACGCGGCGGGCATGATGACCTGGAACGAGGGCCGTTTCCTGCTGCGCAAGAGCAACGGTCTGGTACGTGACGTCTTCCACACACGCCACATGGCGCGCCTGAAGGGCAACCTGGGCATCGGCCACGTGCGCTATCCCACCGCCGGCTCGTCCAGCGAGGCCGAGTCGCAGCCGTTCTACGTGAACTCTCCGTACGGTCTGGCGCTGGCGCACAACGGCAACCTGACCAACTCCGAGCAGCTCAAGAAGGAACTGTTCTCCTCGGATCTCCGTCACATCAACACAAGCTCGGACTCCGAGGTGCTGCTCAACGTCTTCGCCCATGAGCTGGGCAAGCAGGGGCCCCATCTGCTGCCGGGCGACATCTTCGACGCCGTGCGTCGGGTGCACCGTCGTTGCCGCGGCGGCTACGCTGCGGTGGCGGTGATCAACGGTGTTGGCCTGGTCGCCTTCCGTGATCCCCAGGGCATCCGTCCGGTGGTCTTCGGCACCCGCGATCAGGGCGAGGGGCAGGAAGTGATGATCGCCTCCGAGTCGGTGGCGCTGGACGTCGGTGGTTTCGAGTTGGTGCGTGACCTGGCGCCGGGCGAGGCCATCTTCGTCGACATGGATGGCAACTACCACACTCAGTCCTGCGCCGATCGTCCGCTGCTTGCCCCCTGCATCTTCGAGCACGTCTACCTGGCACGCCCCGATTCGCTGCTGGACGGTGCCTACGTCTACGGCACCCGCCTGCAGATGGGCCGCAAGCTCGCCGATCGCATCAAGAGCGAATGGCCGGATCACGACATCGATGTGGTCATCCCGATTCCCGATACCTCGCGCACCTCGGCACTCGAGATGGCCCAGCACCTGGGGGTCACCTATCGCGAAGGCTTCATGAAGAACCGCTACATCGGGCGGACCTTCATCATGCCCGGGCAGACCCAGCGCAAGAAGTCCGTGCGCCAGAAGCTCAACGCCATCGATATCGAGTTCAAGGGCAAGAACGTGCTTCTGGTGGACGACTCCATCGTGCGCGGCACCACCTGCAAGCAGATCATCCAGATGGCCCGCGACGCCGGCGCCAACAAGGTATACTTTGCCTCTGCCGCGCCGCCCGTGCGTTATCCCAACGTCTACGGCATCGACATGCCCGCCGCCAGCGAGCTGATCGCTCACGGCCGCAGCGAGGCCGAGGTGGGTGAGCTGATCGGCGCCGATCGTATCGTCTACCAGGACCTTGAGGACCTGAAGGCGGCCTGTCGTGAGGTCAATCCGGCGCTGGCCGAGTTCGACTGTTCGGTGTTTGATGGCAAGTACATCACTGGCGACATCGACGAGGCCTACCTGTCCGATCTCGAGGCTTCGCGCAACGATGGCGCCAAGCAGGATCAGAGCGCTGGCGATCACGCCCTGGTCGGCATGCACAATCAGGACGATATCGACTGATACCCAACAGCTAACCGCAGGGCGTCGTCGGTCGGCAGGGGGAGTGCCCGAAGGCGCTCTCTCTCTACCCGTCCGAGTCGACGGCACCCTGGCGAGTGATGGAGACGGATATGCTGGACCCGACGCAGGACGAATGGAACCTCGAGACCCTGGCCATCCGGGCGGGGCACGATCGCACCCAGGAGCAGGAACACTCCGAGCCGATCTTTCCGACCTCGAGCTTTGTCTACGGCAGCGCAGCCGAAGCGGCGCGCAAGTTTTCCGGTGATGAGCCGGGCAACGTCTACTCGCGCTTCACCAACCCCACGGTACGTACCTTCGAGCGTCGCCTGGCGGCGATGGAAGGGGGCGAGCGCTGTGTAGCCACCAGTTCCGGCATGGCCGCCATCCTGTCCACCGCGCTGGCACTGCTTCAGGCCGGTGACGAGATCGTCGCCTCGCGCTCGTTGTTCGGCTCCACCGTCAGCCTGTTCGACAAGTATCTCGGCAAGTTCGGTATCACCACACGCTATGTGGAGCTTTCCGATCTGGACGCCTGGGAAGCGGCGATGACCCCGGCGACTCGGCTGCTATTCGCCGAGACGCCTTCCAACCCGCTGTCCGAGGTCGTCGATATCGAAGCGTTGGCCGAACTGGCCCATCGCCACGATGCCTTGCTCGCCATCGACAACTGCTTCTTGACGCCGGCGCTGCAGCGGCCGCTGTCACTGGGCGCCGATCTGGTGATCCATTCGGCCACCAAGTACCTGGATGGCCAAGGGCGCGCCATCGGCGGGGCCGTGGTCGGGCGTGACAAGGAGCTCGAGGAAGTCTTCGGAGTGGTGCGGACCTGCGGCCCATGCCTCAGTCCCTTCAATGCCTGGATCTTCACCAAGGGACTGGAGACGCTGAACCTGCGGATGAAGGCTCACGCCGCCTCGGCGCTGGAACTGGCGCGCTGGCTTGACGCTCACCCGGCGGTAGAGAAGGTTCACTATAGCGGACTCGAGAGTCATCCCCAGCACCAGGTGGCGAGCCGCCAGCAGCAGGGCTTCGGCGCCGTGGTCGGGGTCGAGGTCAAGGGCGGGCGCGAGCAGGCCTGGTCAGTGGTCGATGCCACCCGCATGCTGTCGATCACCGGCAATCTGGGGGATGCCAAGACCACCATTACCCACCCGGCGACCACCACCCACGGGCGCCTGTCGGACGAACAGAAGGCAACCGCCGGCATTTCCGAGAATCTGCTGCGCATCGCCGTGGGGCTCGAGAATCTCGACGATATCAAGGCTGACCTGGCCAGGGGGCTCGACGCCCTGGTCTAGAGGTTCGCCCGAGGCTGCCATGCTGGAGCCTCCCCATAGTGATGTGTTGAAGCGCTGCTTTACCATGACCGCCGCACGAGTCCGCTCGTCGGCGGTCGTTGCGTTACGGGGGAAGGGCAGCAGCCAGGCGCGCCATATCGCGGTTTTATCGTATCTATCGTTCGAAATTTTTCCACGGTTTGCCGTCTAAAGATGCGTTAAGCTCGATTTCATCGATTAATCAAAGGACGTTGGCATGTGGCGAAATTCACGCCAGGGGTGGGGCCTGTTCGCCATCCTGCTGCACTGGACAAGTGCGCTGGCGATTCTCGGTCTGTTCGCCCTGGGCTGGTGGATGACCGGTCTCGACTACTACAGCAACTGGTACAACCTGGCACCCTGGTGGCATCGTGGCGTCGGCATGCTACTGCTGTTCGTGGTGGCTGGCCGCATTCTCTGGCGGCTGGTGCAGCCATCCCCCGAGGCCCACGGTTCAGCGCTTGAGCGTCGCGGAGCGGCGCTCGGCCATCTGGCGCTGTATCTGCTGATGACCACGGTGCTGATCAGCGGGTATCTCATCTCCACCGCCGACGGCAAGGGCATCGCCGTGCTTGACCTGTTTACCGTGCCCGCGCTGATCAGTGACCTGCCGGAGCAGGCCTCCCGCGCCGGCGTGGTTCACTGGTACAGTGCGCTGGCGTTGATCATCCTGTCGGCGGGCCACGCCCTGGCGGCCTTCAAGCATCACTACCTGGACCGTCAGGACACCCTGGTTCGCATGGTCGACCCGCGCCTGGCGCGTCGGGCCAAGCCAGAAAAGACCTCCGGGGAGCAGGCCTGAAGACGCCAACGTTACCCTGCGACCGCCGGCAGGTGTTGTCCGGACGTCAAGAATCGACCGCCCCGGGGCCGATACATGACCCAAGGTCGGTATAGAGAAAGAGTGCTGACGCAATTACCGCGTAACCATCAAGGAGAGTAACATGTTCAAGAAGACCGCCATCGCCGCCCTGACCGCCGCTTCGCTGCTGCCGCTGGCCCAGGCCCAGGCCGCCGACTACGCCATCGATTCTGAAGGCCAGCACGCCTTTATCCAGTTCAAGATCAGCCACCTCGGCTATTCCTATATTCTGGGTAGCTTCGAGTCCTTCGACGGTACCTTCAGCTACGATCCGGAAAACGTCGAGGCGGCGTCCGCCGAGGTTGAGGTCGATGTCACCAGTTTGAATACCAACCACGCCGAGCGCGACAAGCACATCCTGAGCGGTGACTTCCTCGACGCCGGTGAGTACCCGACCGCCACCTTTACCTCCACCGGCTTTGAATCTACCGGCGATGGTGAAGGTGTGCTGAGCGGTGACCTGACCCTGCACGGTGTGACCAACAGCATCGAGATGCCGGTGACCCTGCTGGGCGAGGGTGACGACCCCTGGGGCGGCTATCGCGCAGGCTTCGAAGGTTCCACCGAGCTGGCGCTGTCCGACTACGACATCGACATGAGCAAGTTCCCCGAGCCGATGCACAACCTTGAGCTGTACGTGACCTTCGAAGGCATTCGTCAGTAACACGCCCTGGTCAACATGACGAAAGCCCCGGGACAGGTGCCCGGGGCTTTTGCCGTTGAAGGAGGCTGAGCGAGGGTTCGTTATGGCTTACCATAAGCGGCCTATCTACCATCCGGAGACACCGTGCACCTAAGTTCCGACTCTACCTCCCTGGGGCGCACCCTGTGGCAAAAGACCTGGCCGATGGCGATCGGAGTGCTGTCGCTGCTCGGCTTTCAGCTGGTCGACTCTGCCTTCGTCGCGCGCCTGGGCACCGCTCCCCTGGCGGCCCAGTCCTACACCTTTCCGCTGTCGTTTCTGATCATCGGTGTCCAGGTGGGCATGGGGATCGCCATTGCCGCCTTGATTTCCCGGGCGTTGGGCGGAGGCGAAGACGACCGCGCCCAACGTCTGGGCAGTCTGTCGCTGATGATGGGGACAGTCGCCATCGGCCTGCTGGCGCTGGTGTTATGGGCCCTGCAGAGTCCCATCTTCGGGGCCCTTGGGGCCGACGCTCACGCGCGGGAGTTGATTCGCGCCTACTGGGCACCCCAGCTGGTCGCCGCCTGGCTGGGGGCGGTGGTGTACTTCGGCTACAGCCTGTTTCGTGCACACGGCAACACCAGCTTTCCCGGCAGCATGATGGTGCTGACCAGCCTGGTGAACCTGTGTCTCGATCCGATTCTGATCTTTGGACTCGGCAACTGGGATGGGCTGGGCCTGCCCGGGGCCGCCTGGGCCACGGTGCTTGCCTTTGGCAGCGGCCTTGCCTTGCTCGGCTGGCAGTTGAAGGGGCGCCACTGGCTCGCGTTCGAAGGCCTCCGGGAGGAATGGCGGCTATCGGGGCGGTCCTTTGCGGGGGTCGCCTGTCCCGCCATGGTCAGCCAGTTGATGCCGCCACTGGCGGCGATGCTGGCGATTTCCACGGTGTCACGCCTGGGCGAATCCGCCGTGGCGGCCTGGGGACTTGCCAGCCGTCTGGAGACGGTGTCGCTGATGGTGGTGCTGGCGCTGACCATGTCGCTGCCACCCTGGCTCGGCCGCTGCTACGGCGCCGGCGACTGGGCCCAGGTGCACCGCCTGATGCGCCTTGCCCTCAAGGTGGTGGTGGTGTGGCAGTTGATGCTGGGTGTGTCGCTGGCGCTGGCTTCGCCCTGGGTCGCCCGTGCCCTGGCCGGCACGCCGGAGGTCAGCGAATCGCTGATGGTGCTGATGCGCTTCATGTTGCCGAGCTATGCCGCGCTCGGGGTGTGCATGCTGGTGGTGTCGGCCGGCAATGCCCTCGGCTGGCCGATGCGCGCCATGTTGCTGTCTGCCGCGCGGTTGTTCGTGTTCTACCTGCCGTGCCTGTGGCTCGGTGTAATGCTGATCGGCGGTGTTACCGGCCTTGGGCTTGGAGCGGGGGTTGGCAACCTGCTGGCGGGGCTTGGCGCCTACCTGTTGCTGCGGCGGACCCTGTCGCGCCCCAAGCGTAGCGGCAGGGGTGAAATTCAGGGTAGTTGAATCAACTGTTTTAAGAAGCTTGAAAGAAAGTAAAGCCTGTGACTTGTAATAACTTCGATATCACCGTTCGCGTAAGGTGGGTAAAAAAGAATAAAACACTTCGGACTCGACCCTATACTCCTCTCATTGCAGGCCGTGGCCATTGGCCACGGCCTATCTCATGCTCAACGCCCGGGATCGGGACGGGCCATCGACAACGAGAACAGAGGAGTGGCGACATGAAGGTACTGGTACTGGGAGCGGGTGTCGTAGGGGTTACCACCGCCTATTATCTGGCCCGTCAGGGACACGAGGTAAAGGTGGTCGATCGTCAGCCCTCCGTGGCGATGGAGACCAGCTACGGCAACGCCGGCCAGGTATCCTTCGGCTTCTCTTCCCCCTGGGCTGCCCCGGGCATCCCCCAGAAGGCGGTCAAGTGGATGTTCCAGGAGCATGCACCGCTCAAGATCCAGCCCAAGATGGACTCGAACATGGGTCGCTTTATGATGCAGATGCTCAGCAACTGCAATCCCGACAGCTACGCCCTCAACAAGGAGCGCATGGTCCGCGTCGCCGAGCACAGCCGTGCCTGCATCAATGCGCTGCGTGACGAGACCGGGCTGCGCTACGAAGATCGCCAGCGTGGCCTGCTGCAGCTGTTCCGCACCGACAAGCAGGTCGAAGCGGTGGGCAAGGACATGAAGGTCCTCGAGCAGTGCGGCGTGCGTCATGAACTGCTGGACGCAAGCCGCATCGCCCAGGTGGAGCCGGCGCTTGCCCGTGTGCCTGGCAAGTTTGTCGGTGGCCTGCATCTGCCCGACGATCAGACCGGTGACTGCCACCTGTTCACCAATCGCCTGGCCGACTACTGCCGCGAGAAGCTCGGCGTCGAGTTCATGTTCAATACCACCATCGAGCGGCTGACGCGGGTCTCCGGCAAGGTAGAGGCGGTGCACACCAGTGCCGGCACCCTGACGGCCGACGCCTACGTGATGGCGCTGGGCAGCTACTCGCCGTTCCTCGCCCGTGACCTGGACATCCGCCTGCCGATCTACCCGGTCAAGGGCTACAGCCTGACCCTGCCGGTGGTCGACGACGGCGGCGCGCCCCAGTCCACCGTCATGGACGAGACCTTCAAGGTGGCGATTTCGCGCTTCGACGACCGAATCCGTGTCGGCGGCACTGCGGAGCTGGCATCCTACGACCTCAGCCTGGCCGAGAAGCGTCGTGCCACCATTTCCATGGTCGTGCGCGATGTGTTCCCGGAAGGCGGTGATCTGGCCAAGGCCGAATTCTGGACCGGGCTGCGCCCGATGACTCCGGACTCCACACCGATCATCGGCGCCACCAAGTACGACAACCTGTGGCTCAACACCGGCCACGGCACCCTGGGCTGGACCATGAGCTGTGGCAGTGCTCAGCTGCTGTCCGACCTGATCGACGGTCGCACGCCCGCCATCAACCCCGATGGTCTGGCCGTGTCCCGCTACGCCGCCTGAAGCCTGAGGCAGTAGAGGCAAGACAAGGCACAGCGCCAAGGCATAACGCCAAGACACGCGCCTACCGATAGATAGCCAGAGCAGGGTGGTGCAGTAGTGCTGCCACCCACGCAGCCGCTAAACGACACCCCGACGGGCCTTGCCCGCCGGGGTGTCGTCGTTTGTGGTATTCGACCACGGCGCGTCGTCTAATCGTGGCCAAACCAGGAAAAGGGTGGGGCGCACTCAGCGACGTCGAGGCAAAGCTCGAATCCCCGGATATGTCGGTATATGCTGAAAGGCAACAACTAAATTTAGCCACAATGACAGACAGTCCAGATCCATCAGGGCGTGGAAGCCTGGACGCCTTATTCAAGCCTGGTGGGGTAGTGCTGATTTCAGGGAAGGAAGTGGCAGCAATCGCCATGGAAGGGGCGTGTCTATGTGACATTCTCCCGCGGTAGCCTGCCTGTAGGGTAATCGGCAACCGGAATATCCACGCCGGGCCGGTGTCGTTGCTATAGCAGATCCAATGGGCTGGATGTGCCAGCAAACCGTTTGCCGATGACGTGGGTATAGATCTGCGTGGTTCGAACATCGGTGTGGCCCAGCAACTCCTGTACCGTGCGAATGTCCTGACCTGCCTCAAGCAGGTGGGTGGCAAAGGAATGTCGGAAGGTATGACAGCCGACCCGTTTATCCACGATACCTGCTTGTTTCACCGCCACCTTCAGCGCCTTGCGAGGGACCGAGTCGTGGAGGTGATGTCGACACAGAATGCCCGAAACAGGATGGGCACACAGGCCAGTGGAAGGAAAAACGAACATCCAGGCCGGTTGGCGGTAGGCACCTGGGTATTTCTTACCCAGCGCAAAGGGCAGCGAAGGGCCTACCCCACGTGCGACATCCTCGCGTTGAAGGGACAAGGCAGTATCCATCTGCCGAGTCAGTTCAGACATCAGGGTTGTACTCAGCAATGTCTTGCGATCCTTGCCTCCCTTGCCGCTGACGATGGTCAAGGCCCTTGTATCGAAATCGATGTCTTTGACACGAAGCCGAAGACATTCCGCGATACGTAGCCCACTGCCATAAAGTAAAGAGAAGATCAGCCAGTTTCGTCCCGACATGCACGACAGGATTGCCGCGACCTCGGCACGCGTCAGTACGGTGGGAAGCCTACGATGTTGGCGAGCATGCTTGAAGTCGAGCGGTCCCAACTCGACACCAAGACACTTGTGGTACAGAAAGGCGAGAGCATTCAACGCAATCTTTTGCGTATTGACCGAGACACCGTTGTCGTTGGCGAGCGATGTCAGGAAGACGCGCACCTCGGGTGCACCCATCTCAGCAGGATGTCGGCGTTGGTGAAACAAGATGAATCGCTTGATCCAGTGCAGGTAGGTTTTTTCTGTTCGAATACTGTAGCCACGCAAGCGTAGATCTCGGCGGATGGACTCCAGGAACGGGCTCTTGCTCATGTGCAACCTCCAAAATACGGTAACTATACATTCATACAGTATATCGAGAAGCGTCCAGCTGACGCGCCTGGAAAGCAACAGAAGAACGCATGTTTTCTCCGCACAAATTCTAGAAAAAAGGCAGAACATCAGAGAGATGTGAGCAGAGTCCGGTGGAATGTCGCGCACACTTTCGCAGGAATTCGAGCATGCGCGTGTTGGCGACTAAGGGCGAAGAAGGCATAGGATGAATTTCTTGGTAGTATCAAGAAGATGTGAAGCACCTTGTGCAGATCCACGCGGCGTCAATTTAAGCACGCATACGATTAAAAATGTTATACGTTTAAGGAGAATATATGGATATCGAGCATGGTAAAATTGAAGGCAATATTGAGGTTACCTCACATCTAAAAATGCATGGAATGTTTACAGGCAATGTAACTGTTAAAAATGGTGCTCACTTAATTCTTCATGGAATGGCGACAAAGTCTTTGTGTGTTGAGTTTGGTGCTGTTGTTGAAATTCCGGGCATGGTAAGCGGTGACGTAATTAATCAAGGTGGTAAATTAACAATAACAGGCTCTATATCTGGTCAAGTAATCGAGCAAGCAGGTGAAACTATGATTGCTGCTACTGCCTCAATCGGTTAACAACGTATAACAAGTCAATTAAAAGGACTAAAAATAGTGGGCTATCTCGCTTTGCTCGTATTTTAGCCCACAATTTTTAGCCTCTTATTGAGGCGTTATATGTCTGGCTTCACTGGAGACGAGAGATGGAAGACGACGTAGAAATCGAGATGAGCCCTCTTTGCCAAAAGCTCACCGACTCCGGGAAGACAGTGCGTGTCGACATTTATCGCGGAGAGGAGAAGAGGTGGATTCTCGAGGTAGTAGATGCGGGAGGCACTTCCACCGTATGGGAAGATCTGTTCACGACTGATGCCGAGGCTTTGAAAGAAGTGAAAGCGACGATACGTGATGAGGGGATTGATGTGTTGATAGGTCTCCCCAAGTAAAGCGGATGCTAAATACATATAACAATGCCAGGCAGGCGATGCAAAAAACCGCACGCCTGCTGGCGGGCGTTATGCATCCCGATAGCTGACTGATAGTGACCATAGAATGAGTGAACCGCTGCTAAAGCCCTACTATGTTTACGAACTCGTCGATCCACGTTGCGGAACTACCTTTTACGTCGGCAAGGGGAAGGGGCAGCGGGCTTTGGCCCACGGCGCTGAAGCTGGAACATCAACTGATCACAACGAAAAGCTAGCCAGAATCCGTGAGATACGGGCGGCCGGAGAGAAAGAGCTAGCAATAGTCATCGGTAGGTATGAAACCGAGGAACAGGCGTATGCTGTCGAAGCCACACTTATACATTGGGTGTACGGCTTTTACAGTTTAACGAATGTTCAGGGAGGGCATGGTGGCTCTACGATTCGCCCGAACGGAGCTATGGACGAGATTCCAGGCATAGATATCCCGAGGCGGGCTTACCGCCAATCGGGAGAATATTCTAGCGCCATGATTCGCGCTCGCGAACAAAATGACACTGTATCGTTCGCATTGGAGATTAAGCGAGCGCTGGAGGAAGAACTCGATGTGGGTTTTACTGAGCCGGATCTCGGTGAGAGCAATAAGACAAAGATCTACTCATACTTCGATGCTGCGAGGCTTCGAATTGGTATCACTCACACTAAGAATCCAACCATGTGGTTGGCGTTTGAGCCGACTGGAAAATCGGCAGAGGAAAAGGATAGATTTCTGAGATTCGCAGTCGGCGCTGAGCTATACATCACCAATGCTAAGAATCTAGCCAGGTATCCGGACTATAGTGGCACTCGTGAGATTGACGTGATTATCAGGGAAGCTAGAAAAGGAATTCAGCTGTTGGAACACGGTGATGCATAACAAAGCGCTGCTGCCGGACAATTTTTCCGCTGCGCTCAAAATTTGCCGCAGAGCACGGCGTTAGGACTAAACATGGATACAAGCACGGAATTTAATAAAGTCTGGATAATTGAGTCTCTTCGCCCTGGGGATATAGAAACAGGAAAGAGTTTATATAACGATGTTTTGCTCCCCATTGCGCAATCCAATCCTGATCTTCACGTTGACATAGAGTGCCCCGTTGACCGCGATACATTTTTTAAAGCTCTAGATAAAGTAAAGAAAGACTGTGAACGCGGCCTATTCCCAATGCTGCACTTTGAGTGCCACGGTGGGGAAGAAGGATTTCAGTTAGGTAATGGCGAAATCATAGAATGGCATGAGGTTCGAGACGCTCTGATCTCAATTAGTATTGCGAGCAATCTCAATGTTGTCATCGTTGTAGCGGCTTGCAACGGAATCCATCTGATAAATGTATGCACTCAATTAGATCGCGCTCCTTTCTGGGCGATTATCGGGCCAGAAGAAAAAGTGATGGACCTTGAAGTGAAGCGCGATTTTGCAGCCTTCTATCGCAAATTCTTCGAGTCTTTGAATGGCGATGATGCAATGCTGGCGCTTAACAGAGGAGTGCAGGGTCGAGATCGACCATACCATTTTCTAACCAGTATTGGATTGTTTAAGCGAGCGTACATCGCTTATCACAGAACCAGCTGCCAAGGAAAAGGGAAGCAAGCGCGCATTGAGAACTTAGTGACGCAGGCGATGAAAGATCCAAAGTGTAAGGCTTTAGGTGTCAACGAGGTCCGTCGCCGAATCAAGGATAGGTTGGCGCAGGAAGAACACCATTTTCAGAATCTGAAAAAGCGGTTCTTTCTTATGGATCTATATCCTAAGAACGCAACTCGATTTCCTATCACCTATGACGATATTATCTCAAGCCTGCCGTCCTAACAAAAGCGTCAACACGGACCGGCTTCTCCGCTGGCGCTCCGAAACCGGCCGGTTACTCTAATCGTTAGGCAATAAAATGGACTCATCACAAGATAAATACCGGGCAGTTCTAATTGAGATCAAGCGGCGAACGGCTGTCGTAGATTTATTGCTTTTCGGTCAAGCCCACGCACTCTACGTCCCTTCTACAGTTGAGTCGGTCTGTTTGCAGATTAGAAAGATTCTAGAGCTGATTGCATTTAGCTCTTTGATCGCCAATAGAGAAAAATATTCCGCCCAACACAAGAAATTTGCAGAGCATTGGAATGCTAGGCTAATGCTCAAAGATCTAGAGCGCATCAATCCAGGTTTTTATCCGCACCCCATCATACAAAATCCAAGCAAAACGCCGGGAGTCACGTCTGATTGGGCGGATCGAAAAGATGATTTTCTAACAAAAGAACAGTTCGTTAAAGTTTATGATAGGTGCGGCGGAATATTGCACGCTGATAACCCCTATGGCACTAAAACAGACTATCCGTATTATCAGGAGCAGGCCAAAGACTGGAGAAACCGAATAGTCAACCTGCTTAACGCACACACCATCAAGCTTATTAATGATAAGAGCCTCTATCTTTTCCAAATGGGAGCAAAGGATGCAAACCCTAGTTACAATGCTTTTGCCCCAGTCGTATAATAAAGGCCTAACAATCGCAGGCAGAGGGACAACATTTCCGCTGCGCTACAAATTTTCCCGTGCTGCGGGCGTTAGCTTATTATGAGCATGGAGACATAAATGGGTCATAATGATCACATGGATGATCAAGGGTTTGAGATGGTTGACAAACATGTGTGCGCTGAATGTACTTTCGATATTGTATTAGCTCAACTTGTGATCGATAATCTTGTTAGCCACTCGTGCTCTTATTGCGAAAAATCATCAAAATCTATGATCGCCGCTCCATTTGCAAAAGTAATGGAGCGTATCTATGAGTCTATTTGCGTCTACTATGCAGACGCACAAGACATAGGGGTCCCGTGGGATGGAGGTTGGGTTTTTCCTGAAACCGAACCATATGATGTGCTTGAAGCAGTAAACCCAGGTTGGAAAGACGAATTTAGCCAAGACGTCCTAGAGTGTTTAGGGTGTGATAAATATTGGGTTCAACACTCACAGGGGGACTGGGGTTTAAGCAATCCTGCAGAAGCGTTGGCATATGGATGGAGTGCATTTACTAACACCGTTCTTTTTAAGACCCGTTATCTATTTCTTTCAGAGCCATTCGATGATCTGGATATTGGGAGGCCCGACTATATACCGGTAAAATATATTTTAGACGCGCTTGGAAATCTAGTTAAACGTCTTAACCTTGTTAAAGTTCTGGATAAAGGAACAGTGTGCTATAGAATTAGGGTTTCAATAGAAGGTGAAGTTTACAGTAAGTTCTCTGAGATAAGCGTACCTCCCAGAAGAGTTGCTAGGGCAGGGAGAATGAACCCGGCTGGAATTCCATATATGTATGTTGCACTTGAAAAAGAAACAGCAAAGCTTGAAACTCTCTTTGATAAGAAACGACGATATGCAGTGGCAGAAATGAAAACTATAAAGCCACTTAATTTATTAGATTTGTCTATTTTGCCTCAAATACCAAGTGTTTTTGAACCCGATAAATATACTGAGAGGCATGAAATACAATTTCTTCGACAATTTCGAGATGAGATTTCAAAGCCGATATCGAAAGACGGGATGGAGCACATAGACTATATTCCAACACAAATAATTTCGGAATATTTTCGTCATCGATTTACAATAGATGGTTCCAGTATTGATGGCGTTGTTTATAAGTCTTCAAAGAATCCAAATGGTAAGAATATAGCTTTGTTCGTTTCTGAGCACAAAGATGTTGAAGATATGGTGTTGTTGTCATCATTGCTGATGGAAAGCTAACAATACCAAGCACGCGGAGAATGTACTCGCTATCGCTCAAAAATTTCCGGTGTTGGCGGCGTTAGGCGGCAGGAATACACTATAGAGGGGCGTAAATGCCATACGAGATTGAAAGCAGATTAGTAATTGGGGTTGCATCAAGCGCGGTCTTTGACCTCAGCGAGTCGGATGCGGTTTTCCGCAGCGATGGCGAGGAGCAGTACCGCAAGTACCAAGAAAAGAACCTCGACGTTCCGCTGCCAAAAGGGATTGCTTATCCTTTCATCAAACGCCTTCTGGCGCTTAACGATCTCGATGTGTCTGACCCACTAGTCGAAGTGGTGCTACTCTCGCGCAATGACCCTGACACTGGCCTTCGAGTTATGAAAACCATCGAGCACTATGGTTTGGGGATGACTAGAGCAATATTTATGCAGGGGCGTTCACCGTACGAGTACATTCCCGCTCTTAATATCGCTCTGTTCCTATCCGGGAATAAGCAAGATGTGGAGGCCGCGATTGGCTTAGGTCATCCTGCAGGACAAGTGCTGGACTCAAAATTCGACGACGATGAAAGCGATAAAACACTACGCATTGCGTTCGACTTCGACGGGGTTTTAGCTGGTGACGAGTCTGAGTCAGTGATGCAAGCTTCCGGTCTCACAGCCTTCCACGACCATGAGGTCAAGAACGTCATGCAGCCCCACAATCCAGGGCCGCTTCAGGAATTACTGGTCCGCATCTCAAAGATTCAGTCTGCCGAAGAGTCATACAAGAAACAGAATCCTGATTACGAAAACAGGATTCGAGTTTCTATTGTAACCGCACGTAATGCGCCATCGCACGAACGAGCTCTTAAAACGCTAAAGAGTTGGGGCGTAATGGCCAACGATGCATTTTTCCTTGGTGGTATTGAAAAAAGCAGAATTCTAGGTGTTCTAAAGCCTCATATATTCTTTGATGATCAGTCTGGCCACCTTAAGTCCGCGAGTGCTGTCGTCCCGTCTGTTCATATTCCTTTTGGCGTCACCAATCAACCTAAGCCGGGAACAGACGTGTCAGACGCAACAGACGTATAACAATTCATTCAAGCCGCGCTTCTTTTCGGTGCAGCTTAACTCGGGCGTTGTGCCTTGGAAGGTGCACCGTATCACGAAGACAGTCGACGATAGATCGTCCAGCCATCTAGGTGTCAGGTCTCCGATGATCGATCACGATAAGTTACGCGCCTTGGTCAAACAACTTTATGCAACGGTTAGCGAATTGGAAGCCATGTTTCCTGGAAGGCACTTTACTCCGGATGGACATATGGTTGGTAGTTTGGGGGAATGTCTCGTTGCGGATGCATATAATCTGGAGCTGATGGCAGCGTCCAACGAAGGCTATGACGCGGTCACTGAGTCCGGCCTGGAAGTCGAGATAAAAGCAACACAGTCAAATTCAGTGGCGTTTCGAAGTCAGCCGCAGCATACGATCGTCATCAAAATCTTGCGCGATGGTGCTTTCGAGGAAATCTACAATGGACCAGGAGAACTTGTATGGAGCCATTTCAGAGGCAAACGTGTGCCGAGTAATGGTCAGTTTCAAATCTCTGTCAACACACTCCGGAAGCTTAATGAAACCGTCGAGGAAGTAAGCCGTGTGCCAAGAAAAACACAGTCAGAATTTGGGAGTAAGGAGGGCTGAACGATCAGACATAGACGCACTTCTACGCTTGAATCACGAGCTTGGTTTAACACACTTTGACAATGCACCAGAGGCATTTGTACAACCTTCTGACGCGGAAAAGGACTTCCTTCTAACCGCTTTAGACGAGACGGCTAGAATTTTTCTGGTAGCGGAAGTTGCCGGCGACATTGTCGGATTTGTAACAGCGAAAATCACGCGAAATGAGTCGATTACGTTTCTGATAAGTAGCCCGATATGTCGAGTTAGTACCATAGTCGTAGATGAAGCCTCAAAAGGATCTGGTATTGGTCGTATGTTGATGTCCCATTGCGATGATTGGGCTAAAGCACAAGGCGCGGAGCAAATTAGGCTGGAGGTCATGTCCTTTAATGAAGATGCGGAGAGGTTCTATAAAGAGCTAGGCTACAAAGATCAATCTAAGACTCTGTGGAAGACTGTAGAGTAGAAAAACGTGGGAGTTTCTTCATTTTTTACAGGTCTATATTTCAGCTGTGTTTCATGAGATCACGTTTGAAGGCCTAGTGTCTGTCCGTGGTGAGCGTTTTGGTTGAGCACCTTTAGTTGAATGAGTATTCTCGACTTTTAAAGTTAAGCTTGTGGGAGTTGGCCGGGTTTTTAGTCTTTGATGTAAGTGTTATAACACATATGTGCAGTGCTTTGGTATGGGCTGGCAGTCAGATAATATATAAAGGCTAGAAAGATGGTGGTGCTTGTGGGGCGATATAGATAAGTAAATAGTATGTTTGCGCTGATATTACCAATCGAGGGATAGGCCAACATGGACGTCGAGATTAGAAGAGCTGAGCCATCCGATGCTCGTGGTGTCAAGGAAATATACGACTGCAGAAGCGCTTTTGAGGGTACGCTCCAGCTTCCTCACCCATCTATTGCCTTGTGGGAAAAGCGCTTAGCCAGCACACCAGACAATGTGTATATGTACGTTGCTTTACTGGATGGAGAAATCGTCGGAACCCTTGGCCTGGAGGTTTGTCAAAACCCGCGTCGACGACACGTCGGCTCCTTGGGTATGGGAGTAAAGGATAAGGCTCAAGGTTCAGGCGTGGGCACAGCCTTGCTTTCTACAGCGATCGACCTGGCCGACAATTGGCTTGCTCTTCGGCGGTTGGAACTCACCGTCTATGTCGATAATAAACGCGCCATTGAATTATACAAACGATTCGGTTTTGACATCGAGGGAGAGGCTAAGGATTTTGCCTTTCGAGGTGGTGAGTACGTGGGAGCATTTTATATGGCGCGGCTTGGTGATGAACAACATCGGGCTACGGAGCCATAAGAAGTCGGCGGCCTCAATGAGCAAGTGCGTGCGGCATCGAACGGGACCTGCAGTTTGGCGCCATTTTTCCTGCGCTGAATAGGCATCTGCGTGGGCGATCGTCATGTGGCTCAGGACGGATGGTGCTTAGCGGGACGGCGCCGTCTCGGTGGTATCCGGTATCGAATCGGTGAGCGGGTGGCTGAGGATGCATCAGGCTAACCGAGGCCGGCGATCAAATAGTGCGGTACACCCAAGTGTGCACTCGGTGCACTCGGTGCACGCGATGCATTCAGGCTCAGGCTCAGGCTCGGGGAGATGGCGTATGACCAGGCACGTTGGGTTTCGGAGGCTATGTCTCTCGATTGTGATACTCGCTGGTTCGTCGGTGGCCCTGGGCGCCGGCCTGCCATCGGGGGAGGGCAGGGAGGCTGTCGAAGTGCAGTGCTCGGTGTGCCATCCGGTCAGTCGCATCAGCCAGAGCCTTGGCTACAGCCGAGAGGGTTGGCTCGAGTTGATGGGTACCATGGTGGATCTCTCGAGTGATCCTGCCCGCCGCGGGGCTATCGCCGACTATCTGGCGGAGCACTTTCCTCCCAATGAGCGACGGGCACCGACGTTGCTTGAGGGAGATACCGATATCAGCTTCCATGAATGGGTGGTGCCGACGCACGGGCAACGCTCGCGGGATCCGGCCGAGGCGCCAGATGGCGGGATCTGGTGGGCGGGGCAGTGGGGTAATCTGGTGGGGCGCATTGATCCCATGTCCGGTGAGATGCGTGAATACCCGCTGCCGCCCGGCAGCATGCCTCACTCGGTGACGCTGGATCGTGACGGTGGTGTGTGGTTTACCGGTAACAAGAACGGGACGCTGGGGCGTCTCGACCCGGCCAGTGGTGATATCGAGGTGGTCGACATGCCTGACCCCTCGGTGCGTGATCCCCACACGGCGGTGTTCGATGATGACGGCCTTCTCTGGTTTACGGCACAGCACGCCAATCGCGTCGGACGCCTCGATCCGCAAACCGGTGAGGTCGAACTCGTTGCCATGCCCACCACTGGGGCGCGGCCCTACGGCATCAAGATGGATGCAGAGGGCACACCCTGGGTGGCCTGCAATGGCAGCAACTGCCTGGTACGGGTCGATCCCGACACCATGGCGCTTACCGAAATCGAACTTCCCCACCAGGCAACCACTGTGCGCAGGCTCGATATCGCCGATGACGGCATGATCTGGTACGTCAATTCGGGAAGGGGCCGGCTTGGGCGCTATGACCCCCGCAGCGGTGAGGTGCAGGAGTGGCCGTCGCCAAGCGGCGAGAAGTCTCATCCCTACGCGATCGCGGTACTCGATGGCGTGGTCTGGTACAACGAATCCGGGATGCGCCCCGATGCTTTGGTGCGCTTTGATCCCGCCACCGAGACCTTCCAGAGCTGGGCGACCCGTCCGGCGGTATTTACGCCGGTATCGTGCGGCATATGCGACCGACCCGGAATGGCGACCTGCTGATTCATCAGAGCGCCACCAATCGCATCATTCGTGTCGAGATCAATCGCTAGGGACCAGGTTGTTCCGGTGAACGTTACGCCGACTCCTTCAGGCACCCCGTCGAGAAAGCCTCTCGGCGGGGTGCCTTCGTTTGTTGCCTTGGTGGTTGATTGGACATCGTCACATTCACGAAGACAGTCTATGCTTCAAAGGCCAAGTTTACTTAGGAAGAGTGTTCTACGGGGGTAGTCATTCTGATTGAATCCATCAGGAATACTTGGTAAGTACTTGATAAATTAGCCGAGATGTTTGGTGTCCTGCGGTCGTGGCCCCGGTGCCTTTTTAAGCACATTTTATTCAGGGCTGCGCCGCCAGAAGCGCTTTCCTTTCCGTGTCAGATGAAAGAGGTCAGCGCGGGGACGCTGTCGGGGCGCCTTGCCCGTTATCCAAAGCTCCGGTGTCCGAGCATGTTTCCCTCCTTCCTCGCATAGCACCAGATTCCGGTCGCCTGCCTCCTGTTTCGGTGGGCTGACGTCCCGGAAGTCGACTACCCCCGCTCGGTCATCGTTTCGATGACCCGGGTAGCGTTATTTCTCGCCGAGCTTCTTGTTGACGACCTGTACTGCGCTGCCCTGCGAAGTTGCAAACGTCATTCAACGTCAAGGAGCCAACACATGAACACGTCAAAAGACCCCGATCCCTGCCCATGCCGCTCTCAGGTGGGGCTGGGCAAGGATCGGGCGGAAGAGCTCGTGGTGGCCAAGGTGCCCCAGGGCTTTGAGGCCAACATCAATGTGCGCCTCGTGCCTGGAGGAGACTTCGCGCTCCCCAAGCGTCCTCTGCGCTGCCGTCCTCGCAAGGGAGCGCCCCGTCGGGATGCCGAGCCTCTTGCGTTACCAGAGGAGGTGATGAAGAAACTCCAGGAGGCCGACAAGTTGATGATGGAGTGGTTGGCCAAGGACGAGGCGAACGCGAGCCTATACATGGCGCATCCTGTCGAGGCCTTGCTCAAGGCCGGTGTCAAATTGTCAAGGCAGGAGCTGAAGGCCGTCGAGCGGGCCCACGGGGAGGTCGAACAGACAGCAGTGGTAGGTCCCGGAGTGAAGGTGGCGGGTTTCAAGGCTGCGGCCTTCCCGCGTGGTCGTATCGGCGAGATCAAGCCGGGTGCGAAGCCGCAGGACGATGATGGCTTTGCCGTTCACAAGGAGGGCTAGTCATGGCACTTGATCGAACTGCCGGTTTTGACATGCTCGTTCAGATTTCCGAGAACGAACTCAACAATCAACTTGCCACGGCCTTCCTCGCCGGAGGGATCTTTCCACCCAGTATCAGCGTGCCAGTCAATGCAGGCGGTGTCAGCGGGAGCGCCGATCTGAATTTCGATACCCCCGTCGCCGACCTGGACCGCCCTCGGCCGAGAATGGGGCTGACCGTTCCCTTTTCCAATTCTCAGCTCCAGATCACCGCGCCCCTGGCGTTGACGGTGGCCCCGATCGGTGGCGCCATCACGGTGGTGGACAGTATCGCCATGGTGACCGAGGGCAGCAATCAGTTCGCCACCATGGACTTCAATGCCGGTGCGCCCACGGTCAATGTGGCCTTCGATCCTGCGTCGGTGTCACTGCTTGAGCCGCTTCTGGATGTTGCGGGGCTGAGCCTCACGCAGGCGCAGAACATGATGGCGGGAGTCGTGCTCGACCAGCTTCAGTCCAGCATCGGTCGAATCGATCTGACGCCAGCGATCCCGGTCGTCGACGATACGGATGCGACAACCGTCTTCGACATCGATGTCACCACCGTGAACGATACCACGGCACTGGATCGTGATTGCCTTGCGTTCGGTGTGCGCATGTCCAGCGACGGCGGGGGTAATATCAATAACGTCACCTCCAGCTTGATCCCTGCCGGGAGCCAGTCGCTGGTGACGATGAGCAACTTCTGGTTGCTGGCCAGGGTAATGCGCCCACGTATCGCAAGCTCCATGGGCAGACCTGTCACCGATTTCGACACCCCCTTGAGGCTAAACCGCAGTATCCCCGCACCGGGTGGTCAGGGGACGCTTCGAAGTCTTGAGGCTCGCGTTGTCGCCAATCGCATTTCCGTCACGGGACGTGCCACCGACTCGGGTAGTGGTTGGTCGGCGGAGTCGAATTTCTCGTTCTTCATCGATATCGGTCTGGATGCTGGGGCGATCACGGTGACTGCCACCACGCCGGTGGTGGATACCGATGTGGACCTGGCCTGGTGGGTGTGGCTTGCCTCACTCGGTCTGGGAGGTCTGTTCGGCGGTATCGTCGGAGTCATCATTGCCGCCGTGGTGCTGGCGATTGTCGAGGCGGTGGCAGAAGGCATCGCCGATGGTCTGATTTCGGATGGAATCAGCGGGGCCATTGGTGGCCTGCCGGCGATCCCGCTCGGGCCGATCGGTGGTGGTCTGACGCTGTCCAGTATCGTCCTCGATGATCTGGAATTGCGCTCGAGCATCGTGCGGTCGGTCTCGGTGCCGGTAAAACACCAGGGCGGAAACGTCGGTCTCGGAGGGTTCTCGGTGGATCTGGACAGTGGCGCCCTCAGTGCGGGGGTGCTGCCCGGAACCGATCTCGCCTGGAATCCCGCAAGCGGCTTGAATGCCGTCGGTGGCAGTGGGCTGACGGTCACGGGGACCTCCTTCGGCGCGCTGACACCGGTGCAGATATCGCGCCTGCCGCTGGCAACAAGCCAGATGTCTCTGGGCCTGATACCCCTCACGTGGCCACGATGGTTCCTGTTCATGCCTCACCATGAGGTGGTCTTCGGGATGCGCACGTCCGAAGGGCGCCTGGCCAAGTTACGTGCCTGGCGCCAGATCGATCAGCAGGGGGCACTGCATCTGGACTGGATCACCTTCGACACCCCGACGCCATCGCTGGATATTGCGGCACGATGGAGCGTGACAGAGCGCGGAGAGGTGACTGACTACATTGCGAAGGACTGTTCTCGTTGTCGTTCCAGCCCGGTGCGATGGTGCGGCGTGTTTGAAGCCTGGCCCAGGCTCACCGCCTTCCCGGTGGACTACGAGTGGTGCCTGTGTGGGCAGACCCTGGAACAGGGCGATGGCAAGGTGAAGAGCGCGGCAGGCATCATTACCTATCGACTGGAGGGACGACGCCTCAAGATCGCGACCGAAATGGGCCAGTCGTTCAAGTGCGAGCTGTGTGTCAGCGCCATCGATGCCCGTGGCCTGGAGCTCTACACCTGTATTCAGCTCAATCAGCCCGGTATAGAGCGGCGTTGCCGTCCGTGCAAACCGACTCGCAAGGATGTGTCGGTCAATCTGTTGCCGGTGGCCGCTGAGCTTGCCTACTGGCGACCCTTGCTGCCGCGGGAGCCGCTGGTCGAGGTAGATCCCATCGGCTAGGCTCGAGCCCACAAGAAACGCAAGAAAGTAGAAGGAAAAGAGATGGCAGGAGGGGCCGGTACCCGAGCAGGGTTCCGGCCCTTTTTTTATGGACGCGGGTCAGCATGGCAGCGAATGGGGTCTTGTATCCTGATATTTTGCCGACATGGGGTATGTCATGAGGTATGGCGTCTGTGGTCTTTTCCTGATGCTAGCGCTGTTGCCGGGAGGCGCCGTGGCCCATGATGATCCCTGGACCAGGGACATCAACGAAGCGGCGGTGGGTTCCGGCTTTGATGATCCTTTTTCGCAAGGCATCAACGAAGCGGCGGTAGGAACCGGTTTCGATGATGCGTTCACGCAAGACGTCAACGAAGGCGTGATCGGCGCGGGCATCGATGATCCGTTCACCGACGATATCAACGAAGGCGCAGTCGGATCAGGGCACGACGATCCTTTTACCCCGGGTATCAATGAAGGCGCGGTAGGCTCGGGGTTCGATGATCCGTTTACTGAACAGATCAATGAGGGGGCGATTGGCTCGGGTAGCGGTGGTTTCTGATCCGCTCTTGTCAGTGCGGGTCTCTGTCGCAGGTCTCTGGCGCAGGTCTCTGGCGTCAGCCTGGCATATGCACCGGGAAGGCCGTTGACGTCGTCTCGTGGTACATTGCCAAGTTCGCCGTGGCGGATTGCGATTTCCGTGACGGCCGCTGGGTGTCTTGTCCATCATCACTGAGGAAAACCGTTGAGCGCCATCGCCACCACACCGACACCGCCGTACTACGCGGTGATCTTCACCTCCACGAGAACGCCGGGGGATGACGGCTACGGCGAGATGGCCGAGCGCATGGTCGAACTGGCGGCACAGCAGCCGGGGTTTCTGGGGGTGGAGTCGGCGCGCTCGCCGGGTGAATATGCCGCCGGCATCACGGTGTCCTACTGGTCTGATCTGGCATCGATCCGCGCCTGGAAGGCCAACCTGGATCATCGCGAGGCCCAGGCCAGGGGCCGCGAGCGCTGGTATGCAAGCTATCGCGTCAGGGTGGCACTGGTGGAGCGGGAGTATGGGCTCGACGAGACAGCGGGGATGAGCTGAGCAGCGACGTCGCTGTCATGACGCACCGCTAACATGACATGGCCAATGATAAGGCCCCGCCGGGGAGCTGCTGCACTGCAGCCCGGCGGGGCCTTGTCGTTCTTGCGTATTGCTCTCACGCGCCACGCCACTTTCACCCGACGGGGCTGGCTTTATCGCCTCACCCTTGCTCAGCGGCGGGCGGCGAGCCTGACGGCGGTGTCCCGCTGGTCGTGGCTCGCCTCACCGCCAGCGAGTGCATCAACGACGGGTATGAGCTGTGTGATGACAGCTTCCACGCAATCGTCATCGTAGCGGCGGCCGCGTCGCTTCTTGAAGCCCTGCTCGTACAGGCGCATATGGTGATTGGCGCTTACGCCGGCCTTGTCCAGGCAATGGGCGGTGCAGTGCATCTGACAGCCATCGAGTGCCACGATCGGTCGCCCGGATTGTGCCTTGCGCACCAGCCCCGGCACGCCGCCACCGACGCCCGAGATGCACGACATCTCGGCGATGCCGCGATGGTCAAGCGCAACAGCAACGCTGTTGGCGAGCTGGGCCACGTCGGAGCAGCCGGAGCAGGCGTAGACCAGGGGAAGGGTTGAGGGGGTGGCCATGGTGGGCTCTCCTTGTCTGACCATTCAGGGTGTGATGTCGGCGTTAAGGTCGCCGGGCTAGCGGGCAAACTGGCTTAGCGGCAGGTAGGGATAGCGCTGGCCGGGCACCACCTGCTGGCCGGGGGGCACCTGTAGGTAGCCGTCGGCTTGTGCTGCACTCTTGAGCATATTGGAGCCCTGGTCGCCGGCGATCCTGGCCACCGGGGCAATGTCGCTGTGATCCAGGCGGACGCGCAGCCACTGGGTGCGCGTGCGGTTGGCGCGGTAGGTGAAGCCTGCGTGTACTGCAAAGCTCGCCAGCGGGGCGATGGTTCGACCCTGTCGGCGATGCAGCACCGCCAGGCCCAGCAGGTGCCAGGCGACCAGGGCAGCGGTGGGGTTGCCGGGAAGTCCCAGCAGCGGGGTACCGGTGGATGGGGACTGGCCGATGTAGCCCAGGGTGAAGGGCTTGCCGGGCTTCATCGCTACGCCGCTGAGGCAGATGCCGCCAAGGCGCTCGAGACAGGGCCTGACGTGGTCTTCCTCACCCACCGAGACGCCGCCGGTACAGACGATCAGATCGGCCTGGCGGGCGGCGAAGGTCAGCGCTTCTTCGAGTGCCGTGGCGGTGTCGCTGATGATGCCAAGGTCGACAAGCTCGGCGTTGTGATCCTGCAGCAGGGCATGCAGCATGCCGGCGTTCGAGTTGTAGATCTGGCCCGGGGCCAGCGGCTTGCCCGGCGTGACCAGCTCCGAGCCGGTACTGATGACGGCGACGCGCACCCGACGCCGGCAGGGCACCTCGGTGATGCCCTGGGCCGCCAGCAGTGCCAGGCGGATGGCATCGAGGGGCTCACCTGGCTCGAGCAGCGCCGCTCCCAGGGTGAGCTCTTCGCCACGTCGCCGGATATGGTCTCCCAGGTGTAAATCCGAGGGAAAGTGGATCTGGCCGGCGTCATCGATCCGTACCCGTTCCTGGGGCACCACCACGTCGGCACCGCGGGGAATCGGTGCGCCGGTGAAGATGCGCGCACAGCCGTCGAAGGGCAGGGTGATCGGGGCGGCGCCGGCGGGTACCCGGGCCACCACGGGCAGGGCAAGCCGGTGCTTGAGGTCGGCCAGACGCAGGGCGTAGCCGTCCATGGCGCTGTTGTCGATGCCGGGAACGTCGTGCAGCGCCTTGAGCGGCGCGGCCAGGATGCGGCCACGGGCGTGGGTCGTTCTCAGCGTCTCGGTGTCCTCCAGTGGGCGGGTCAAGGCGATGACCTGCTCGCGGGCCTGCCAGGGATCGACCAGGGTGTGGCTTCTGGTCGGTGTGTCACAGCCGCAGGTCTCGCTCATGGGGTGACCTCCAGGGCTTCGTGTCGAGCCGTCATCCCGTTGACTGAAGCGACGTGGTGATCCGCGCTGCGGCTGCTGCAGCGCTGGCTGTCCTTCACCACCATGGCGACGAAGTTGCAGGGCCGGGTGCGGGCGTCGAGCTGGGCTGCAAGAATGTCGTCCCAGGCCATGGCGCAGGCCTTGGGCGAGCCGGGCATGGAGAACACCAGGGTGCGATCGATCACCCCGGCCACGGCGCGGGACTGGATGGTGGAGGTGCCGATGGCCTCGAAGGAACGCAGACGAAACAGCTCGCCGTAGCCTTCGACGACCTTGTCGAACAGTACCGTCAGTGCCTCCGGTGTGTTGTCCCGGGCGGTAAAGCCGGTGCCGCCGTTGACCAGCACCACCTGGATGTCGGAACGGATCACCCAGGCGCTGACCTGGGCGCGAATGCGATAGATGTCGTCGGGGACCAGGGCGCGCTCGGTCAGGCGGTGTCCGGTGCCGGCTAACCGGTCTGCCAGCAGGTTGCCGCTGCCGTCTTCGTCCAGGCCACGGGTATCGGACACGGTGAGGATGGCGATATCCAGCGGGGTGAACACGGCGCACGTGGACGTATGAGACATGCAAGGACTCCGGTGGAGAGAACGTGAAGGGAGCCCGCCGGACCCTGAGGTCTGGCGGGGGTGTCAGGTGGGAGGGAAGGGGGAGTCGCACGCGTCATTCGCTAGGGCTTGTCTGAAAAGTGCCTGCGCTCGGTAATACGGCGTTAAAAATCGGATTAAAATGCTCATTTACACCCCGTAAACTGCGCTTTCTCACCGATTTTTGCCTTGTCTAACCTTCGCTCGTCGACTTTTCGGACAGCGCCTAGTGGCGCCTGATCGGCGCTCTGTCTGTGCTCTTTCAACGCCCTTGGTGGCGACCTTGCAGCGCCCTCGTCAGCGCATCAGGGGGCCGTCGACGTCATCGTCGGCCAGGGTGAAACCCTCGACGCCGATCTCGCTTTCCAGCGCCAGCAGGTAGTGGCGCAGAGCGACTCGGGTGGCCTGTTCGGTCAGCTCGTGGGCGACCCTGTCCTTGACCTCGGCGTAGGGCAGTGGCTGGCGCTCCAGACGAGCGTCGATGACGACCACGTGCCAACCGTAGCGCGACGGCAGCGGACGCTCGTGCAGGCCTTCGGGCAGGGGTTCCAGCGCGCGGTCGAGCTCGCTGACGGTCTGGCCGCGGCTGACCCAGCCAAGGCTTCCGCCTTCGTCCTTCGATGGGCACTGCGAAAACCGCTGCGCCATTTCATCGAAGCGTTTGGGATGCTGCTTGAGGGTGTCGATCAGCCCTTCGGCCTTCTTGAACTGCTCGTCGCGGGCGTCCAGGTCGTCGGGGGCCGCCGCCAGCAGGATATGCCGGACCTTGAGACGGGTGGGCTCGCAGAAGCGTTCGGGGTGAGCCGCGTGAAAGCGTACGCAGGCCTCTTCATCGGGCGGGGGGACTTGCAGTTCCTGATCCAGCATCACGGCGATCGCACGCTCGTCGGGCTCGTGCAACGAGCCCGTCTCGATGCCCAGGATCTCGGCGCGCTGGCGCAAGAGTTCCTGGATGACCAGGGCGCGGGCCGCCGCCTTGGCGGCGGCCTCGCGATCCGTTGACGGATGGAACTGCATCTCCCCGGCGATGGCTTCCTCGCCGATCACGCTGTCACCAACACGAATGCTGGGAACCGTTGTGTGCGGCAGGGTTTCCACGGGGATGGTTTGCATGACATGCCTCCTCAGGCACGGCGCCGGACGATCTGGTAGCGACGCCCCAGGTAACCCAGGGGAGCGCTCCAGGCGTGAACCAGGCGAGTGAACGGGAACACCAGCACGATGGTCAGACCGACCAGAATGTGCAGGTGGTAGATGAAGCCAATGCCTTCGAGGTGGGTGGCGGCGCCGCCCTGGAAGAAGACGATGGCCTGTGCCCATTCGGCAAGCTTGATCATCACGCCGCCGTCCAGGTGATGCAGGGCGGCGGGAATGGTCAGCAGGCCCAGGGTGACCTGAACCACCAGCAGCACGATGATCAGGTTGTCCATGAAGCTGGAGGACGCCTTGACCCGTGGGTCGGTGAAGCGGCGATGCAGCAGCATGGCGCCACCGATCAGACAGGCGATACCGGCAATGCCACCGACCAGGATGGCAAACACCTGCTTGGTGCCGGCGCTGATGAAGGGGGCGTAGACCCAATGCGGGGTCAGCAGGCCGACCAGGTGGCCGAAGAAGATCACCAGGATGCCGACGTGGAACAGCGGACTGGCCAGGCGCATGCGCCTGGACGACAGCATCTGGCTCGAGCCGGTCTTCCAGGTGTACTGGCCATGGTCGAAGCGCAACAGGCTACCGATCAGAAAGACGCTGCCCGCCAGGTAGGGATAGAGGCCGAACAGCAGGGTGTGCAGGTAGTTCATGACAGACCTCCAGTGGGTCGAGAGGGCATGGCATCGGGGAGGCGAACGGTGTCGGGCTGGATACTGCCCCGACGTTCGGCGAGGCGCTTGCCCTCGGCGGAGGTCAGCGCGCAGTCCTGGTCGGATTCGGCCGAGAAACGCACGGCCTCCTCCTCCCACACGGCGTCGAGGGCGGCAGGGGTGTTGTCGGCCGGTTCTTCCTTGACCGCCTCGCGGTGGAGGTCCACCTGATCCTCGGCGCCGATCAGCGACAGCAGCGTCAGGGTCACCAGCGCCTGGTCGCACTGCTTGGCCTCCAGGCGGGCGGTGATGAGTGCCAGGATATGGCTGACGTCACCGATCCAGCGGGCCACCTCGTCACCCTCGCGAGTGGAGAGGAACTCCAGCAGCAGTGGCAGGTGGTCGGGCAGCTCGCGGCTGTCGAGGGCAAAGCCGGCGTCCTCGTACTCGCCGAGCAGGTCGACCATCGCCTGGCCGCGGTCGCGGGACTCGCCGTGGACGTGCTCGAACAGCAGAAGCGAGGTGGCGCGGCCACGATCGAATTGGGCGACGTAGGCCGCCTGAACGTCCAGCAGGCGGGCATCCGCCAGGCGATCACACCAGTCGAGCAGTGCCTGCCGGGGGGCTCCCCCCGGCAGTGGCATGGCGGCAATTGCCGCCTTGACCTCGGCAAGCCCCTCGATCAGTTCCCGGTCGGGATAGTCGAGCAGCCGGGCCAGGGCGCGCAGACCCTGGGCGAGTGGATTAGTCATGCTCGACCTCCGGATGGCTGGGGTCGTACTGCTCGACGTTGACCAGGGTGGTGGTCTGCTTGCGTCCGCCGAACAGGCTGGCCTTGTCGCTGCCGCCCTGGCAGCCGTTGCCGAAGGTGAAGCCGCAGCCGCCACGCTCCGGGAAGGCCTCGCGGGCCTGCTCGCGGTGGCTGGTCGGGATGACGAAGCGGTCCTCGTAGTTGGCGATGGCCAGGTAGCGGTACATCTCCTCGACCTGGGCCTCGCTCAGCTCGACCTCGTCGAGGACGTCGTGGCGCAACTCACCGTCCACGTGCTTGCCGCGCATGTACTCGCGCATCGCCATCATGCGCTTGAGCGCGCGAACCACCGGCGCCTCGTCACCGGCGGTGAGCATGTTGGCCAGGTACTTCACCGGGATGCGCAGTGATTCGACCTTGGGCAGCACGCCGTCGGTTTCCACGTGGCCACCGTCCACCGCCGACTGGATCGGCGACAGCGGCGGCACGTACCAGACCATCGGCAGGGTGCGGTACTCCGGGTGCAGCGGCAGCGCCAGCTGCCAGTCCATGGCCATCTTGTAGACCGGGGACTCCTGGGCCGCCTTGATCACGTTGTCATCGATGCCGTCACGCTTGGCCTGGGCGATGACCTCGGGATCATTGGGGTCGAGGAAGATCTCGCACTGGCGCTTGTACAGGTCGCGCTCGTCCTGGGAGGCGGCGACCTCCTCGATGCGATCGGCGTCGTAGAGCAGCACGCCCAGGTAGCGGATGCGACCGACGCAGGTCTCGGAGCACACCGTAGGCTGGCCCGACTCGATACGCGGGTAGCAGAAGATGCACTTCTCGGACTTGCCGGACTTCCAGTTGTAGTAGATCTTCTTGTACGGACAGCCGGATACGCACATCCGCCAGCCGCGGCACTTGTCCTGGTCGATCAGGACGATGCCATCCTCTTCACGCTTGTAGATCGCACCGCTCGGGCAGCTGGCCACACAGGCCGGGTTGAGGCAGTGCTCGCACAGGCGCGGCAGGTACATCATGAAGGTGTTTTCGAACTGGCCGTAGATGTCCGCCTGGATCTTGTCGAAGTTGGCGTCCTTGCGGCGCTTGGCGAACTCGGTGCCGAGAATCTCTTCCCAGTTCGGGCCCCACTCGATCTTCTCCATGCGCTGACCGGAGATCAGCGAACGGGGGCGCGCCACTGGCTGGTGGCGGCCCTTCTTGGCCTGGTGCAGGTGCTGGTAGTCGAAGGTGAACGGCTCGTAGTAGTCGTCGATCTCCGGCAGGTCGGGGTTGGCGAAGATGTTCGCCAGCACCCGCCACTTGCCGCCGATGCGCGGCTCGATGGTGCCGTCCTCGCGCCTCAGCCAGCCGCCTTTCCAGCGCGCCTGGTTCTCCCACTCCTTGGGATAGCCGATGCCCGGCTTGGTCTCGACGTTGTTGAACCAGGCGTACTCGACGCCTTCACGACTGGTCCAGACGTTCTTGCAGGTCACCGAACAGGTGTGACAGCCGATGCACTTGTCGAGGTTGAGCACCATGCCCACTTGGGAACGGATCTTCATTTCACTGCCTCCTGGGCGCTGTCCTGTCCTTCGCCGTCCAACCAGTTGACGTGCTTCATCTTGCGCACCATGACGAACTCATCGCGGTTGGAGCCGACGGTGCCGTAGTAGTTGAAGCCGTAGGAGAGCTGTCCGTAGCCGCCGATCATGTGGGTCGGCTTGGGGCAGACGCGGGTGACAGAGTTATGGATACCGCCGCGGGTACCGGTGACCTCGGAGCCGGGCACGTTCACGATGCGCTCCTGGGCGTGGTACATCATCGCCATGCCGGTCTTGACCCGCTGACTGACCACCGCGCGGGCGGCGATGGCGCCGTTGGCGTTGTACAGCTCGATCCAGTCGTTGTCCTCGACACCGATGGCGACCGCGTCCTCCTCGGACAGCCAGACGATGGGGCCGCCACGCGACAGGGTCAGCATCAACAGGTTGTCGGAGTAGGTGGAGTGGATGCCCCACTTCTGGTGCGGGGTGATCCAGTTCAGCGCGATCTCCGGGTTACCGTTGGGCCGCGGCATCGCCATGGCCTTGGTGGCCTTGGTGTCGATGGGCGGACGGTAGACCAGCAGGCTCTCGCCGAAGTCACGCATCCAGGCGTGATCCTGGTAGAACTGCTGGCGGCCGCTGACGGTACGCCAGGGAATCAGCTCGTGGACGTTGGTGTAGCCGGCGTTGTAGGACACGTGCTCGTCCTCCAGGCCAGACCAGGTCGGGCTGGAGATGATCTTGCGCGGCTGGGCCACCACGTCGCGGAAGCGGATCTTCTCCTCTTCCTTGGGAATCGCCAGGTGGGTGTGGTCGCGTCCGGTGATCTTCGACAGCGCGTCCCAGGCCTTCACCGCCACCTGACCGTTGGTCTCCGGTGCCAGCGCCAGGATCATCTCGGCGGCGTCGATGGCGCTTTCGAGTCTGGGCTGACCCTTGGCCGGACCCTCGAGCTTGACTTGGTTGAGGCCACGCAACAGCTCGACTTCCTTGTCGGTGTTCCAGCCGATGCCCTTGCCACCGTTGCCGATGCTCTCTAGCAGCGGACCCACCGAGGTGAAGCGCTCGTAGGTCTCGGGGTAGTTGCGCTTGACCTCGATCAGGCTCGGCATGGTCTTGCCGGGGATCGGCTCGCACTCGCCGCGCTTCCAGTCGAGCACTTCGGGCTGGGCCAGCTCGCCGGGGCTGTCATGCTGCAGCGGCAGGGTGACCAGGTCGGTTTCCTCGCCCAGGTGGCCGGGGCAGACCTGGGAGAATCTCTTGGCGATGCCCTTGTAGATGTCCCAGTCGCTGCGCGCTTCCCAGGCCGGATCGGTGGCGGCGGTCAGCGGGTGGATGAAGGGGTGCATGTCCGAGGTGTTGAGATCGTCCTTCTCGTACCAGGTCGCGGTGGGCAGCACCACGTCGGAGTACAGGCAGGTGGTCGACATGCGGAAGTCCAGGGTGGTGAACAGATCCACCTTGCCCTCGGGGGCCTCGTCGTGCCAGGTAACTTCCCGGGGCATGGCGCCGCCGGATTCGCCCAGGTCCTTGCCCTGCAGCCCATGGCGGGTGCCCAGCAGGTACTTGAGCATGTACTCGTGACCCTTGCCCGAGGAGCCCAGCAGGTTGGAGCGCCACACGAACATGTTGCGCGGGAAGTTCTGGGGGTTGTCCGGGTCCTCGGCGGCGAAGCCAAGACGGCCCTGCTTGAGCTGGCTGACCACGTAGTCGGCGGTGGACATGCCGGCCTCACTGGCGGGGCCTGCCAGGCGCAGCGGGTTGACCCCGAGCTGCGGCGCCGACGGCAGCCAGCCCATGCGCTCGGCGCGCACGTTGAAGTCGATCAGGCTGCCGTCGTACTTGTCGGCCTTGGCCAGCGGCGACAGCAGTTCCTTGACCTCGAGCTTCTCGTAGCGCCACTGGCTCGAGTGGTTGTAGAAGAACGAGGTGCCGTTCATGTGGCGCGGCGGACGCTGCCAGTCCAGGCCGAAGGCCAGCGGAGTCCAGCCGGTCTGGGGACGCAGCTTTTCCTGGCCCACGTAGTGGGACCAGCCGCCGCCGGACTGACCGATACAGCCGCATAGCACCAGCATGTTGATCAGGCCACGGTAGTTCATGTCCATGTGGTACCAGTGGTTCATCCCGGCACCGACGATGATCATGGACCGACCCTGGGTCTTGTCGGCGTTGTGGGCGAACTCGCGGGCGATGCGGATACACTGGTTGGCGGGCACGCCGGTGATCTTTTCCTGCCACGCCGGGGTGTAGGGACGCAGCTGGTCCAGTGCGGTGGCGCCGTCGTCCTCGCCTTCGCCGCCGAGGCCACGGTCGATACCGTAGTTGGCGCACATCAGGTCGAACACGGTGACCGCCAGCACTTCCTTGCCATCGGCCAGGGTCAGCTTCTTGGCCGGCAGGCAGTGGTGCAGCACCTCGTTGCCTTCGACGTGGTCGAAGTGCTCGTGGGCGATGCCACCGAAATAGGGGAAGGCCACCTTGGCGACGCTGTCGTGGGCGTCGGCCAGCGACAGTCGCAGGTCGATCTCCTGGCCGTCGGCGTCCAGTGACTCAAGGCTCCACTTGCCCTTTTCGTCGTCGCCGTTCTCGCCCCAGCGGAAGCCAATGGAACCGCGCGGCACCACCAGCTGGTCACGGGTCTCGTCCCAGGCGACGGTTTTCCACTCGGGGTTGTTTTCCTGGCCGAGCGAGGCGTCGAAGTCGGCCGCACGCAGCTGCTTGCCCGGGGCGTAGGTGCCGTCCTCGCGGGGCTCGAGGGCCACCAGGAAGGGCATGTCGGTGTAGCGCTTGACGTAGTCGGTGAAGTAGACGCTGGGCGAGGCGAGGTGGAATTCCTTGAGGATGACGTGGCCCATGGCCATGGCCAGGGCGGCGTCGGTGCCCTGCTTGGCGGACAGCCATTCGTCGGTGAGCTTCGAGACCTCGGCGTAGTCCGGGGTGATCGACACCGTCTTGGTGCCCTTGTAGCGCACCTCGGTGAAGAAGTGGGCGTCCGGGGTACGTGTCTGCGGCACGTTGGAACCCCAGGCGATGATGTAGCCGGAGTTGTACCAGTCGGCGGATTCCGGCACGTCGGTCTGCTCGCCCCAGGTCTGTGGGGAGGCCGGCGGCAGGTCGCAGTACCAGTCATAGAACGACAGGCAGACTCCGCCGATCAGCGACAGGTAGCGGGCGCCGGCGGCGTAGGAGACCATCGACATGGCGGGGATCGGCGAGAAGCCGATGATGCGGTCGGGACCGTAGGTCTTGGCGGTGTAGACGTTGGCCGCCGCGATCAGGGTCTGCGCCTCGTCCCAGTCGGCGCGGACGAAGCCGCCCATGCCGCGGGCACGCTTGTACTGATTGGCCAGGACCGGGTCCTCGACGATGGAGGCCCAGGCATCCACCGGGTCGGCGTGCTTGTCCAGCGCGCGTCGCCACAGGCTGACCAGCTCCTGGCGAATCAGCGGGTACTTGAGGCGGTTGGCACTGTACAGGTACCAGGAGTAGCTGGCGCCACGTGGGCAACCGCGGGGCTCGTGGTTGGGCAGATCGGCGCGGGTACGCGGATAGTCGGTCTGCTGGGTTTCCCAGGTGACCAGGCCATTCTTGACGTAGATCTTCCAGCTGCACGAGCCGGTGCAGTTCACCCCGTGGGTGGAGCGCACGATCTTGTCGTGCTGCCAGCGGGCGCGATAGCCGTCTTCCCAGTCACGTGTCTCTTCGCGGGTTTCGCCGTGTCCGTCGGCGAATTCCGGAGGACGTTTGGTCAGGTATCTCAGGCGATCGAGAAAATGACTCATGGAGGTCTCCTCAAAGGCCCCCCGAAGGGGGCCTGGCTAGGCGGTCCTTGCGGACTCGAATGTCACGGTCTTGACGGGAACGTCAGTGCTGGGTCTGGGCCGCACCGGCGCTTGGCTTGCGGGTGGGACCCGCATCCAGGTTCAGTTCGATCTCCGCGCCCTTGCGGCTGTAGTAGAACCAGGTCAGGGCGGTGCAGAACACGTAGAACACGATGAAGCCGATCAGTGCCGCTTCGGCACCGCCGGTCAGCGAGATCGAGGTACCGAAGGACTTCGGAATCAGGAAGGCGCCGTAGGCGGCGATGGCCGAGGTGAAGCCGATGGTGGCAGCGGATTCGCGCTCGGCGTGGACCAGCTGCTCGGCGGCGGTCAGGTTCGGCATCAGCCGCGGCACTTCCTTGCGGAAGATCGACGGGATCATCTGGAAGGTGCTGGCATTGCCGACGCCGGTGGCGAAGAACAGCAGCATGAAGGAGGCGAAGAAGCCGTAGAAGGCGATCGACATGTCCTTGTTCATCAGGAAGAACAGCACGCCGATCACGCCGCCGATCATGGTCAGGAAGGTCCAGAAGGTGACCCGGGCACCACCGAAGCGGTCGGCCAGTCCACCGGTCCAGGCACGACTCAGGGCGCCGACGAACGGGCCGAGGAAGGCGTACTGGAGGGCATCGATGGCCGGGAACTGGGTCTTGGTCAACAGCGGGAAGCCGGCGGAGAAGCCAATGAAGCTGCCAAAGGTGCCGGTGTAGAGGATGCACATCAGCCAGTTGTGCTTGCGCTTGAAGATGACCGACTGCTCCTTGAAGGAGGACTTGGCGCTGGCGATGTCATTCATGCCGAACCAGGCGGCGACGGTGGCGATGACGATGAACGGCACCCACACGAAGCCGGCGTTCTGCAGCCACAGAAGATCAGTGTCGGACATCGGCTGGCCACTGCCGGTGAACATCACGAAGCTGCCGGTGGAGATGACCACGGGCACCAGGAACTGCATCACCGACACGCCGAGGTTGCCGAGGCCGGCGTTCATGGCCAGGGCCTTGCCCTTCTCACGCTTGGGATAGAAGAAGGCGATGTTGGCCATGGAGGACGCAAAGTTGCCGCCACCGAAGCCACACAGCAGGGCGATGATCGCCATCACCAGGTAGGGCGTTTCGGGATTCTGGACGGCGAAGCCGATCCACAGAGCAGGCAGCAGCAGCGAGGCGGTGGAAATCGCGGTGAAGCGACGGCCGCCGAAGATCGGTACGGTAAAGCTGTAGAAGATCCGCAGGGTGGCACCGGAAAGACCCGGCAGGGCCGCCAGCCAGAACAGCTGGTTCGGGCTGTACTCGAAGCCTACCTGGGGAAGCTTGGCCACGACCATGGACCACACCATCCAGATGCAGAAGGCCAGCAGCAGACAGGGGATGGAGATCCACAGGTTACGCGTGGCGATCTTGCGACCGGTGGACTGCCAGAAGGACTCGTCCTCGGGGCGCCAGTCCTCGAGCACGAAACGGCTCGGGGTGGACAGCTCGGGCAGGTCGGTGGACTCGCAGCGATCGCGGGCCTCGATACGCTCGGCCTTGCGGATGGCGAAGTGCATCCACATGAGCGCGGCGGCAACCACGACGAACATCAGCATGAAGCAGCTCTGCCAGATGCCGATGACATCATTGAGCATGCCGAAGGTCAGCGGCAGGAAGAAGCCGCCGAGGCCACCGACCATGCCGACGGCGCCACCGACCAGGCCGACGCTCTTGGGATAGTAGACCGGGATGTGCTTGTACACGGCGGCCTTGCCCAGCGACATGAAGAAGCCCAGCACCATGGTCAACAGGATGAAGCCGACCAGCGGCATGGCGAAGGTGAACTCGACCGGACCACGGACGCCATCGACGACGTACTGGGTGGGCGGATAGCTCAGCAGGAAGGTGCAGATGACCGAGGCCAGGAAGGTCCAGTACATCACGCGACGGGCGCCGTAGCGGTCGGACATCCAACCGCCGAGAATACGGAACAGCGAGGCCGGGATGGTGTACAGCGCCGCCACGATACCCGCCGCTGACAGGCTCAGGCCGTAGACCTCGATCAGGTAGTGGGGCAGCCAAAGGGCGAGGGCGACGAAGCCACCGAAGACGAAGAAGTAGTAGAGCGAGAAGCGCCACACGCGCAGGTCGGCCAGGGGCGCGAACTGCTCGGACAGCGGCAGGCGCACGGCATTGCGCGACTGATTCTGGGGGTCTTCCTTGGCCAGCAGGATGAAGGCCACGCCCATGATCGCCATGATGGTGGCGTAGACCAGGGCGGTGCTTTTCCAGCCCATTGCCATCAGCAGGAAGGGCGCGCCGAAGTTGGTGACGGCGGCACCGACGTTACCGGCCCCGAAGATGCCCAGCGCCGTACCCTGGCGTTCCTTCTCGAACCAGGCCGAGGTGTAGGCCACGCCGACGATGAAGGAGCCACCGGCAAGGCCGATACCCAGTGCGCCGACCAGCAGCATCACGTAGCTGTTGGCGAAGGTCAGCAGGTAGACACAGGTAGCGGTGACCAGCATGAGCAGACCGAAGACCCAGCGGCCCCCGAAGCGGTCAGTCAGTACACCGAGAAAGAGTCGGCTGATCGAACCCGTCAGCACGGGAGTGGCCATCAGCAGGCCAAGTTGGGTGTCGGAGAGCGCGAAGTCCTCCTTGATCTGGATACCGAGAATCGAGAACAGGGTCCAGACGGCGAAGCAGAGAGTGAAGGCGAGTGTGGATAGGCCTAGCGCTCTGTTCTGCTGACGCCGGGGTACGGTGTCATGTTGGAGCATGTGCTTTCCTCTTTAGGGGTGCCGGTTCGGCCCCTAAACCTTGCTACAATGTATCTGTATGGCACTTGATTGTGGTCAAGAGAATTGCGTGCTATATCCAGCGCATTTGCTTAATTACCTCCATGGAGGTATCCGGGTGTTTTTGAGGTGTTCGTCACGTATTATCTGCCCTCTCAGATGGATGCGACATTCCGGAAATTTCTAGATGATGAAACCCTTGATCTGGGTCAAAAAGGGAAGGTGTAGTAGATGAACGGCGCCTTTTACCTGCGCCGATCACTGATGCTGCGCATGCTGGTCGCCATGGCGGCGATATCCTGTCTGGCCCTGGTCAGCCTGCTGGGCTCCATCGTCATCGCAAAGAGCGCGGGAGGTTATGCCGACGCCATCAACCAGGCGGGCTCGCTGCGAATGCAGGCCTATCGACTGCTGGCGACGTCGGAGTTGCTGCCGGCGGATCACCCCAGGCGACGCTGGCAGCACGAACAGATGGAGGCCACGCTGGCTGCCGGGGCGATCATCGCGCTGATTCCGGTGGACGCCGATGATCCGCTCAGAGAGGCCTACGACAGGGTGGTGGAGTGCTGGCACGAAACCCTGCGTCCCAACACGGTGGATTTCGAAGGTGGTGACGTCTTTCGGCTGGATGACAAGGTCGCCGAGTTCGTCGACAAGGTCGATATTCTGGTGGGAAGGCTTCAAGAATACGCCGAGTCAAAGGTCGTATTTCTTGAGGTTTTTCAGGGGGCATCACTCGCCGTTCTCGTGATCTTTATGGTGATGGTTGTCTATCGAATAGTCTGCGGTGTCATGCCGCCATTTCGTGACCTTATTCGCGTTGTGAATGGTGTTATGGTCGGTGACTTTTCGGGGAGAACCATCTACCGGGGTAACGACGAGTTAGGCTTGTTATCCAGAACAATCAACAAGATGAATGCCAGCCTGTCGGAAATGTACGGTCAGCTGGAAAAGCGTGTCGCGGCGAAGACCCATGAACTGAAGCGCAGCAATGATGCGTTGCGCATGCTTTATTTGACCGCGCGGCGTCTCAATGGGGTCACTCCGCTGACCCGGGAAGAGCTCGAGGAAGTGCTGCGCCAGCTGGAAGCGGTGACCGACGAAGGCCCCTTCGAGCTGCGCCTGTCCATGGGAGGCAATGGCAAGGATATTGTCAGACTCAGCTCTCGCCCCGGCGCGGAAAGCGCTTTCGTTCAGGAACCATCGCGCGGGTGTGAAATATCAGACAAGGCAGTCTCAGGACTGTATGCCAACGGCAATGAATACGCGGTCAGGGTGCGCGAAGCGGGTCGGGATTTTGGCGAGTTGCGTGTCCATCAGCCTCCCGGCCATATGCTGGCCCAGTGGAAGATCGAGCTGGTGGAGACGGTGGCCGGGCTGATTGCCGCGGCCTTGTCGCTGTCCGAGAAAGCCGACGAACAGCGTCGTCTGGCGCTGATGGATGAGCGCGCGGTGATTGCGCGAGAGCTTCACGACTCGCTGGCGCAGTCGCTGTCCTACCTGAAGATCCAGGTCACCCGTCTACAGATGCAGCTCGATCAGCAACGCCACGAGCAGGTGGCGCAGGTGGTCGCGGAACTCCGGCACGGTCTCAATTCGTCCTACCGCCAGCTCAGGGAGCTGCTCAACACCTTTCGTCTGCGCATCCATGAGTCGGGTCTGGAAGCGGCGTTGGAGGAAACGGTGCTGGAGTACTCCAAGCGGGGCGACTTCGAGCTGACCCTGAAAGGCCAGTGGAGCGGGCTGTCGCTGACCCCCAATGAGGAAATTCATGTGCTGCAGATCGTGCGCGAGTCGCTGTCCAACGTGGCCCGCCATGCACGTGCTCGGCACTGCACCATCAGCCTCGCCGTCGACGACACGGGGCACTATCAACTTTCGGTCACGGACGACGGTGTAGGCATCGGACCGCAATCGGATCCTTCCATGTCCCACGGGATGGCGATCATGGAAGAGCGGGCACGAAGCCTGAGTGGAAAGCTCACGGTCAGAGGCATCAAGCCCTGCGGCACCGTGGTGACCGTCCGCTTTCTGCCGCGTCTGTTGGCGCAGTTACCTGTGGCGTCCGAGTGATGGGCTTTCACGGGCGCGAGGTCGCGACGACGTGGCCTGCTGAACGTGTTGCCCGGCAGCGGGTCGGGTGAAACCACTCTGGAGATAGCACTATGAGCATGCTTCGATTGATGATCGTGGACGATCACCCCCTGTTCCGGCGTGGGGTGCGTCAACTGGTGGACATGGATCCTAGTCTGGTGGTGGTCGGTGAAGCCTCGGATGGTGCCGAGGCGGTGCGCAAGGCCGTCGATCTGCAACCCAACCTGATCCTGCTCGACCTCAACATGCAGCCCATCGACGGCATCGAGGTGCTCAGGCGCATGCGTGACGCCCGGGTCAAGAGCCGCATCGTGATCCTGACCGTGTCCGACTCCGACGATGACGTGGTGCGCGCGCTCAAGGAAGGCGCCGATGGCTATCTGCTCAAGGACATGGACCCCGAGGAGGTGCTGCGGTTGATTCGCGAGGCGGCCCAGGGTCAGGTGGTGCTGGGGCCACAGATGGCGTCGCTGCTGGCCAGCGTGGTCAAGGGCGAGCTGCCGGCAGGGGGCGACGACGGCATGTCGTGCCTGACCGCTCGAGAGAGGGACATCCTGCGGACCCTGGCTCGCGGCCTGTCCAACAAGATGATCGCCCGTGAGCTGGACATCGCCGAGGGCACCGTCAAGGTCCACGTCAAGCATCTGTTCAAGAAGCTGGATCTTCGCTCACGGGTGGAAGCAGCGGTGTGGGCCACCAAGCATGGCCTGGGCTAGGGCTTGTCTGAAAAGTGCCTGCGCTCGGTAATACGGCGTTAAAAATCGTCTGGTGCGCCAGCCCGGTCAAAATGCTCATTTACACCCCGTAAACTGCGCTTTCTCACCGATTTTTGCCTTGTCTAACCTTCGCTCGTCGACTTTTCGGACTGCGCCTAGGGCTTTTGCGAAACCTGCCTACGCTCGTCGGCTTTTCGGACAGAGCCCAGGGCTCGCAGAAACAGGCTTGCAGGAATGGTGGTTGCGCTCGGTGGCGCCGGGAAGTTCGTCCGGATACGACAACGCCCGGGACAGGCCCGGGCGTCGTTTACTGGCTGGCACAGCCCGCTGGCAGGGCGTCAGTCGTTGACGGCGGCCACCGCCTTGGCCAGGTACGGCAGGTTCTCCTGGGAGAAGCCGGCGACGTTGGCCCGGCCCGAGCGCACCATGTAGATGCCGTATTCGTCGCGCAGGCGGTCCACCTGTTCTGGCGTCAGGCCGGTGTAGGAGAACATGCCACGCTGCTCGGCGATGTGGGCGTACTTCTGGTCCAGCCCGTAGGGCTTCAAGGCCTCGACGAAGTCACGACGCAGGGTGTTGATGCGATCGCGCATTTCGGTGAGTTCCTCGCGCCACACCGCGGCGAGTTCCGCAGAGTTGAGGATCTCCGCCACGATGCTGCCGCCGTGGGCCGGCGGGTTGGAGTAGTTCTCACGGGCGACGATGGCGATCTGCGAGCGGACGTTCTCCATCTCCTCGCTGTTCTTCGCCACCACGATCAGGGCGCCGGTGCGCTCGTTGTAGATGCCGAAGTTCTTCGAGCAGGAGCTGGTGATCAGCACGTTGTCGAGGTTCTCGGCCAGCAGGCGAACGGCGTAGGCGTCCTCGTCGAGGCCCTCGGCGAAGCCCTGGTAGGCGAAGTCGACCAGCGGCAGCAGGTCGCGCTGCTGGATCACTTCAAGCACCTGTTGCCACTGCTGGTGGTTCAGGTCGAAGCCGGTGGGGTTGTGGCAGCAGGCGTGCAGCACCACCACGTCGCCCTGGGGGATCTGCTTGAGGGCTTCCAGCATGCCGTCGAAGTCGAGACGGTTGTCGGCGTCGACGTAGGGATACTTGTGCAGTTCGATGCCGGCGGCGGTGAAGATGCCGTGGTGGTTCGGCCAGGTCGGGTCGCTGACCCAGATGCCCTTGCCAGGCAGTTGGGTCGCGACGAAGTCCGCCGCCAGGCGCAGGGCGCCGGTACCACCGGGGGACTGGGTGACGCTGGCGCGGCCGGCCTCGAGCACGGGGGAGTCCTGGCCCAGCACCATCGGCAGCACCACGGCACCGTACTGGGCGGCGCCGTGTGAGCCGATGTAGGTCTTGGTGGTCTCGTTGTTGAGCAGCAGGGCTTCGGCCTCCTTGACCGCACGCATCACCGGAGTGTTGCCCTTTGCATCGCGGTAGACGCCGACGCCAAGATCGACCTTCTGGGGATTGGTGTCCTTCTTGAAGGCCTCGATGAGCCCGAGGATGGCATCCCCGGGAACCCGCTCAATCTTCTCGAACATTTTAGCTTGCTACCTCGTCGGTTCTGGCCGCTAGGATGAAATCGTTCTTGTGCAGGCCCTTCATCTCGTGGGACCACCAGGTCACGGTGACCTTGCCCCACTCGGTCAACAGGGCCGGGTGATGGCCGGCTTCCTCGGCGATCTCGCCGACGCTGTTGGTAAAGGCAAGGGCCTGCCGAAAGTTGCGGAACTTGTAGCTCCGCTCCAGTTGCATGATGCCATCGCGCTCGACGATCCGCCACTCGGGGATCTGCGCGTGCCACTGTTCGATCTCGTCCTCGGTGGCGTGGGGGGCGTCCCAGCTGCAGGCTTCGCAGGACTGCTCGGTGAGGGTCTGGGTGGTGTCGTTCATGCTGTCTCCTGGTGGTGTCGGTGAGCGAGTGTGGATGTTCAGGCGTGTTCGCTGCGTCGGTCGTTGTCGGCACCGTCGTGGGCGATCGGGACGTTCTCGCCAGTCTCGCCGGGCGTTGGCTTGGGCTTGACCGTTGAATTGGGCTTGGGCGGAAAGCGCGGTTCGAATAACCCCAGCGCCTTGGCTTCCTCGACCAGTGCCATCAGGTCGCGCCGGGACAGTTCCTGAAGCCTGTCGAGGCTGTCCAGAACGTAGTAAAGGGGCTGCAGGATGTCGATGCGATAGGGGGTGCGCAGGGCGTCGAGGGCGTCGAAGGGCGCATGTGCAGGGGTATCGGACAGGGCGTGCAGGGTCTCCTTGGGTGAGGAGATGATACCGCCGCCATAGATGCGCCGGCCTTGTGGGGTGTCCACCAGGCCGAATTCCACGGTCATCCAGTAGAGCCTGGCCAGGTAGACCCGGTCCTTGGGTTCGGCGGCAAGGCCGATGCGGCCGTAGGTGGCGGTGAACTCGGCGAAGGCCTCGTTGGTCAGCATCGGGCAGTGGCCGAAGATCTCGTGGAAGATGTCCGGTTCCTTGAGGTAGTCCAGCTCCTCGGGGGTACGGATGAAGGTCGCCACGGGAAAACGACGGTTGGCCAGCAGTTGAAAGAAGGTGTCGAAGGGAATCAGGGCCGGTACCTGGGCGGTCTGCCAGCCGGTGGCTTGCTGGAGCACCCGATCGACGTCGCCCAGTTGCGGAATACGATCGCTGGGCAGGCCGAGGCGCTCGAGGCCGTCCAGATACTGCTGGCATACGCGCCCTTCGATCAACGTCAACTGGCGCTCCATCAGCGTCTGCCAGGTTCGGTTCTCGACCTCGCTCCAATGGATGATGCCGTCGGCATCCGGCTCACGGGCCTGATAGGCGGTGCCCTTGGTGGACGGGGTGGACGAAGAAGGTGCGTGCATGGTGTCTCCCGGCGATTGTCGACTGTTGTGGTATCGAGACTGAGTCGAGTCTAGGCATGGGGGCTTTCGTCACGCAGCCGTGCATCGGGGGGATAGGCACCAGAAGGCGGCCCTTTTCTGTCAGGAAATCTTTACAGCTGGTGATCGAGATGGTGTCTATCGACCAAAGATGCAGGACGCGCTCCTCTGTCTTCGATAGGCTGTAACGAAATCTTGACATTCGAGTCAGACCAGCCTGACGGAAACTTCAGATGGTGTGACCCTTTTGCGGAGCCATTCCCTTCATGCGCCTGAGAGTTCACTGCCAGAATCGTGTCGGCATCCTTCGCGACATAGTGGCCCTGCTGGCCGACTATGGGGTCAACGTGGCCCGGGGCGAGGTGGGCGGAGAGCACGGCAACGCCATCTATCTGCACGTGCCGCAACTGTTGCACGCCCAGCTGGCGACGCTGAAGCCCAGTCTCGAGCAGGTGTCCGGCGTATTCGGGGTGCGCCGGGTCAGCCTGATGCCCAGCGAGCGCCACCAGCTCGAGCTGGAGGCGCTGCTGTCGTCACTCTCCGACCCGGTGATGTCCATCGACATGGAGGGGCACCTGGTGGCGGCCAACCGGGCGGCGAGCCAGTTGCTCGGCGTGCGCGTCGACGAGGTGCCCGGGCTGTCGCTGAATCGCTACCTGCCGGAGCTCGACCTGCCGGAAGTGATTCGTCGCAACAATGCTCGGGTCAACGGCCTCAGGATCCGGCTCAAGGATGCCACCTACCTGGCCGATATCGCGCCGCTGCATCGCGAACACCACGACGACGTGGCCTCGCTGGCCGGTGCCGTGGTCACGCTGCATAGCGCCGATCGTATCGGCGAGCGTATCTATCAGGTGCAGCGCCAGGAGATGCGCGGCTTCGAGGCCATGTTCGCGGCCAGCCCCCGACTCGCCTCCCTGATCCACGAGGCGCGGCGCATGGCGCCGCTGGACGCGCCGCTGTTGATCTTTGGTGAGACCGGCACCGGCAAGGAGGTGCTGGCGCGGGCCTGTCACCTGGCCAGCCAGCGCGGTCAGGCGCCGTTCATGGCGCTGAACTGCGCCGGCCTGCCGGAGTCCATGGCCGAGACCGAACTGTTTGGCTATGCCCCGGGCGCCTTCGATGGCGCTCGCCCCGAGGGCAAGCTGGGTCTGCTGGAGCTGACCGCCGGTGGCACCATCTTCCTCGATGAGGTCGGCGAGATGAGCCCGCGGCTGCAGGCCAAGCTGTTGCGCTTTCTGCAGGACGGTGGCTTTCGCCGGGTCGGCGCCGATGACGAGACCTACCTGGACGTGCGGGTGATCTGTGCCACCCAGCAGGATCTGCTGGCCCTGTGCGGCCAGGGGCTGTTTCGTCAGGACCTCTATCATCGCCTCAACGTGCTGTCGTTGAGCGTTCCGCCGCTGAGGGATTGCCTGGATGGCATCGAGGCCCTGGCCGGGCACTTTGTCGACCGAGCCGCGCGCCAGATCGGCTGCGCGCTGCCTGCGCTTTCCCCCGCGGCACTGGCGCGCATGGCCAGCTATCACTGGCCCGGCAATGTGCGGCAACTCGAGAACGTGCTGTTCCAGGCGGTGTCGCTGTGCGAGACCGGGCTCATCGAGCCGGCCCATCTGCGGCTGCCGGCCTCGGGGGCGCCGGCGGGTCTTGCCGGTATCGACCTGGACGGCTCGCTCAACGACATCCTGGGCGAGGTTGAGCGGCGCGTATTGGCCTCGCTGTACCCCCAGCATCCGTCCAGTCGCCAGTTGGCGCGGCGCCTTGGCGTATCCCACACCACCATCGCCAACAAGCTGAATCGCTATGGCATCACCGGCAGCGAAGGCTGACGGTGAGTGTGAGAGTGAAAGTGAGACTGAGGGGGCTAGAGGCACCGACGAGGCATCGAGGCCCACTGCTCACGGTTGAATAGCTGGCGTTCGAATAGCTCGCGGTCGCAAGGCTAGCCTTCGAATAGTGGTGCGAGGGCTTGCCTGACGTCGGTATAGCGGGCGCTTTCCTGGCTGGCGAATCCCGGCAGGCGTCGCGCCTTGGCCTGGCTCAGGCGCGGGCTGATGACGCCGCACAGGAAGCGGGTAGCAAGCTCAAGGTCCAGCGGCTTGCCTGGCTCGACACTTTCCAGTGCCTGTGCCAGGCCCGTTAGCCAGGCTCGCAGTTCGCCCTCGTCGGGGAGTGCCGGAGCCGGGGCGGGCGGCAGGCTGGCGGTCTCGCCGCGACAGGCCGAACAGTGGCCACAGCGTCGGGGGGCATTGGGGTCACCGAACCAGTCGGCGAGTCGCGCGCTGATGCAGTCGTCGGCCTCGAACAGCGCCAGCATGGCATCGAGTCGCTCGAGTTCGACCCCCGCACGCTCGACGAACTGCTGATGCAGCTCGGGGGCCAGCCGTACGGGGTCCACGGCCGCGAGTTTGTGGTAGACCTCGGTCATCTGCTTGCTTTCCAGGCGCATCAGCCCCTGTTCCGCCAGGTAGTCGAGCGCCTTGAGCACCCGCGAGCGGGAGGTGTCGAGGCCGCGTTCCTGGCCCAGCTGGTCGAGGCGTTCGAAGTCCAGCCGATACCAGGTACGGGCCTTGTGCGAGGCATCGAGCAGTGCGCCGAGAAAGGCGCCGCGCTCGCCGGGGAAGCGGTCGAGCAGGGCGTCGGGTTCGATCGCCAGGCTGAAGCGATACTCGGCGAAGTAGCTGTGGCTGGCGCGCACCACGCCGGCCAGTTCCAGCTTGACCAGCAGCGTCTTCAGCGGCAGCTCGCGGATGTCCGAGAGGCGTGACAGGGCGTTGAGCGACAGCTCCCAGCTATCGGAGGCATCCGCCAGGTCGGTCAATACCGCCTCGATGCCCGACAGCGGTGGTACGTCACCATGGATAAAGTTCTCGAGCACTGGCAGGTGTTCACGTCCGGCCAGCATCAGGCACTCCGACGGCTTGCCGTCGCGCCCGGCGCGTCCGATCTCCTGGCTGTAGTTCTCGATGGACTTGGGCAGGTCGAAGTGCACCACCTGGCGAATATCGGCCTTGTCGATGCCCATGCCGAAGGCAATGGTGGCGACGATGCCGGGCAGGCGTCCGCTCATGAAGTCCGCCTGCAGTCGCTGGCGGGTCTCACTGTCGAGCCCGGCGTGGTAGGCGGCGACCTCGAGCCCGGCGGCCTTGAGGTAGGCCGCCAGGCGCTCGGCGCTTTGCTGCAGGGTGACGTAGACGATGGTGCCGCCGTTGCCGAGTCTTGGCGCCAGCCAACTGGCCAGATGGCGAGCCCTGTTGTCGGCGGGCAGCGGGGAGACGGCAAGGTCCAGATTGGCGCGGTAGAAGCCGGTGGTGATGACATCGTCAGGCGCGATATCGAAGCCTCGACGCATGTCATCGATGACCTTGGGCGTGGCGGTGGCGGTCAGCAGCAGCACCTGGTCGATGCCGAACTCCCGGCGATAGTCGGGCAGTTTCTGGTAGTCCGGGCGAAAGTTATGTCCCCATTCCGACAGGCAGTGGGCCTCGTCGATCACCATCAAGGAGACCCGCACGTCGCGCAGAAAGGCGCGAAAGCGTTCATTGCGCAGGCGCTCGACCGATACCATCAGGACCTTGAGCTGGCCGTTGCGGGCCGCTGCCATGACCTCCCGAGCCTGATCGCGATCCTGACTCGAATCGATGCTGGCGGCGGCGATACCGCGCGAGGTCAGCGTCGCCAGCTGGTCCTGCATCAGCGCCAGTAGAGGGGATACCACCAGGGTGAGGTAGGGCAGGTGCAATGCCGGCAGCTGATAGCACAGCGACTTGCCCGAGCCGGTCGGGAAGATCGCCGCTGCGCTGCGGCCTTCTGCGATGGCGTTGATGGTCTCCCGCTGTCCTGGCCTGAAGTGGCGGTGGCCGAAGACGTTCTCGAGGGTCTGGTCGATGGTGGTGGACATGCTGGCTCCCTGATGGCGGGCCCTGTGACAGCGGCAGGATCGGGGGCAAGGGTACCCAAAACAGTCACCGGCATGAAGCGACGACGTGCCAGCTCAGCTGGCGGTGTCAGGATGATCCCTGGGGCAGCCAGCGCTGGATCACGCGATCGCGGCCCTGTTGCTTGGCTTCCATCAGGTTGGTGTGGACCTGCTGCATCAGTTGCGCGCTGCTCAAGCCGCGAACAAAGTCGGAGACACCGATACTGACGGTGACCTTGTGGCGACCGATGCCGAAGTCCTGACGAGAGATGCTCTCGCGCAGGCGCTCCGCCAGCTCGCGCGCTCTGCCAGCGGGTGTCATCGGCAGCAGCAGGGCGAATTCGTCGCTGCCCATGCGTGCCAGCATGTCCTCCTGGCGCAACTGGCTGGATGCCAGGGCGGCGATCTGACAGAGCACCCGATCACCGAGTCCGCGCCCCCAGGTGTCGTTGATCAGGGCAAAGTGGTCCAGGTCGATCAGCAACAGCGATAGCGGCGTGCCATGGCGGTTGGACATGGAGGCGATCTTGTCGATGTGTCCCATCATCGAACGTCGGTTGGTCAGCCCGGTGAGTTCGTCGGTGCCGGACAGGTAGCGAAGACGTTGCTCTTCGGCGACCTGATCCTCGATGTCCACCAGCAGGCCGTGCCACAGGATGCCTTCGTCCGAGCGCTCCGGCAGTGCCTCCAGCGAATACCAGTGCGGGGTGAGTTCGCCGATCGGCAGGCGCAGTCGCGTGGATACCGGCGACAGCCAGTGCGCAGAGTGTTCGATGGCCCGGATGAATTCACCATAGGCGTCACCCAGCAGATCGCCGAGCCGCTGACGCACGTCATTGATCGACAGCAGTGGCTCAAGGCGAGCCGTCATCGGGTCTTCACCTGTCAGGGCGGGAAGCTGCAGGCGGCCGCGAGCGTCTCGCTTCAGGGTGAACAGCACCCCCGGGACACGCTTGAGACAGGCAAGACTCGCGCTTTCATTGCAGGTCGGGGAGGGTGACGGCGGGTCACGATCTTCCATAGCAGGCAGTCCTTGGCCACGGGATGGCGGGTCAACCCGAGGTATCGGGCCTTCACCACCATCTTAAAGGCAGGGCATTGCGGGTATATCAGTCCAAGGGACTAAGAAATATCAGACAAAATTCTGCATTTATGGATTGCGCCATAGGGAGGAAAGGCTTGAACGTTCTCGCTAGGCCGCTGATAGCGGGCGTTGTGGCCGTGGAGCCGGGAGCTGATCTATCGGCAGACATCGGCGTGAGGGCTTGATCAAGGATATGCCGCAGCGAGAGTGACTAGGCAGGTTCCCGTCATGATTCACCGAAAGCGCGCGCATTTCCGGCAACTTCGCGGTCACCGGGGTGCGTCATAGCGAAGCTCTCGCCCCCTGGAAAAGACTACCTGCCACAGTTGCAGGTAGCGGGCACGGAAGGCTCCGGCACAGATCGCCAGGTAGTAGCGCAGCATCCGATAGGTGCGTTCGTTGTAGTGCCGTGTGTTGTAGTGACGTGCAATGTCATGCCTGCAGGCGTCAAGGTTGGCAAGCCACGCCAGCAGGGTGGGATCGTAGTCGGAGCCGAAGTTCTGCCAGTCTTCCACCATCAACATCTCCTCGCTGTGCTGGCAGATCTGGCGGGCGGACGGCAACACGCCGTTGGGAAAGATGTAGCGATGGATCCAGGGGTCTGCGGTGATGCGAGAAGTATTGGAGCCAATGGTATGCAGCAGGAAGAGCCCGTCATCCGGCAGCAGGTCGGCCACCGTCCGAAAGAAGGTCGTGTAGTTGCGCTGTCCTACGTGTTCGAACATGCCGATCGAGGCGATCCGGTCGTACTGGCCTTGCAGGTCGCGGTAGTCGGCCAACTGGATATCGACGGGCAAGCCCTGGCAGCGCTCCCTGGCCAGTGCCACCTGCTCCCGGGATATGGTGATGCCGGTCACGCTGACGCCGTAGTGACGGGCGGCGTGCTCGGCCAGGCTGCCCCAGCCGCAGCCGATGTCGAGAAGGTGCATGCCAGGGCGCAGGGCCAGCTTTCGACAGACCAGATCGAGCTTGGCGAGCTGGGCCTGATGCAGCGTCGTTGCCTGGCGCCAGTAGCCACAGGAGTAGCACATGGTGTCGTCCAGCATATACCGAAACAGGTCGTTGCCGAGGTCGTAGTGAACCTCGCCGACCTGATAGGCTCGGGCGCGACTCTGGAGGTTGAAGAAGCCCGCCTGCAGGCGATAGAAGAGGTGGCTCGCGGCGCTACGCGAGCGTTGGCCCAGACCGTGGCGCAGTAGCCGATGGGCAAGCTGGTCGATACGCCGCGCCTCCCACCAGCCATCCATGTAGGCTTCCCCGAGCCCCAGCGTGCCCTGGTGTAGGATGCGGGCGAACAGATCGGGATGATAGATTTGGATATCGTGGGGTTCAGGTCCGTTGAGGCGAATGCCCGAGCCCTCGAGCAACTGCTCGATGATCCGTCGAGGGCGATTGTTCGGCAGTGCGATGGGATGGGGGCGGGCGTCGCTGGTCATGTGGCCTCCTGGTGTCCGTGCAGGCGGCATGTCCGAGGAAACGAGAAGCGGGCAGGAGAGTTGCCCGCTCCGAAGTGAGGCCAGGTCCGCCACCTCGGCAGGGGCCTGAATCACCTTCGGCTATCTTTATTGTTGCAAAACAGCATAGTTCAGCTGGCATGCCTTTCCAGCGAAGAACGCGGGCGGGTTGGCACAGAATCAAGGAGGCTTAAGTTATGCACGTTATCGTCGATCTTTGCGTGGTCCCCCTGGGTGTGGGCGTTTCGGTCTCCGACCACGTGGCCGCTTGCCAGCGGGAGATCCAGGCGTCCGGTCTCAGCCACCAGATGCACGCCTATGGCACCAATATCGAAGGCCCCTGGGACGAGGTCATGGCGGTGGTCAAGCGCTGCCATGAGGTGGTGCACGAGATGGGGGCGCCACGCATCACCACCACCTTGAAACTCGGTACCCGGACCGACCGCGATCAGAGCATGGCAGACAAGGTCGAGAGCGTGGCACGACGCCTGGGTGACTGACGGCACACTTCGAAAGCACACTTTACCGCCTGCCCCGACCTCGCGACGCTGATCGCTGCATGAGACGGGGCGGGTACCTTGCCGGGCCCGGTCAATCCGCAGGTGGCAACAGATGGTGTCCGGCCTGGTCGGCCAGGTGGCGGCCGAGTCGCTCCAGCGGCTCGCCGCCGTGGCGCCAGTAGTGCCAGTACAGCGGTACGTCCAGATGCCAGCCCGGCACCACGTCCTCAAGCTCCCCCGTCGAGAGCTCCCGATACGCCTGGATTTCGGGAATGAGCCCGAAGCCGAGGCCCGCGTGGGCCAGGCGCAGAAATCCCTCGACGCTGGCGCAGCGGTGGTGCGGGAAGGGGCCGTTGACGCCATGGGCCGCCATGAAGCGGTGTTGCAGTTGATCGTTGGGCCCGAAGATGATGGCCGGCGCCTGGGCCAGAGAACCGGCGTCCGCGCCCTGGGGGCAGTGTCGGGCCATGAAGTCGGGACTCGCCAGTGCGCGGTAGCGCATCACGCCCAGGGCGATGACCCTGGCGCCCTGGACCGGCATGTCGCTTGCGCACAGGCACGCAGCCACTTCTCCCAGGCGCATGCGTTCAAGTCCGACCTCCTGATCCTCGATGACCAGATCCAGGGTAATCGCCTGATGCTTGAGGTAGCCGGCGATGGCGCCCGGCCACCAGGTGGCGAGGCTATCGGCATTGATGGCGATACGTAGCTGACGGTGGCCCAGTGCCAGCTGCGGTGCATCCTGGATCAACTCGCCCTCCAGCAGTTGTACCTGCTGCACGTGGTTCAACAGCCGTTGACCCAGTTCGGTCGGTGTCGGCGGGGAGCCCCTCACCAGCACCGGCTGTCCCAGGCGAGCCTCCAGCAGCTTGATGCGCTGGGATACCGCCGATTGGGTCAGCCCCAGCGCACGGGCCGCGCGCTCGAAGCCCTGGTGGGTCAGCACGGCGGCCAGTGCATCGAGCAGTTTGTAGTCCAGCATGGGCGTCTATCTATTTCCTTGAGTATAAGAAATGGTAATGAGGTAGTGGGAGAAGTGATTTCTCTTATTTACCAGCTTGCCCTAGTCTCTGCCACATCCAGCAGCGCCCAACATCGGCGCAGCGTCGACAATCATCGTGAGGAAGGACAGACCATGTGGCTTTCACTGATCCAGGGCGTGGGCACCGGAGCGGGACTGATCATTGCCATCGGCGCGCAGAACGCCTTTGTGTTGTCCAAGGGACTGAGGCGACAACACGTCTGGTGGGTGGCGGGGATCTGCGCCCTGTGCGATGCCGTGCTGATCGGCCTGGGGGTGATGGGCCTCGGCGCCCTGATCGCCCAGAGTGAAGGGGCCATGCTGTTGGCGCGCTACGGCGGCGCCGCCTTCCTTGCCTGGCAGGCCTGGCTGGCCATTGGTCGGGTTCGACGGCCCAGGGGCATGGACGTTGCATCGTCTGCCTCCAGTGCCAGCCTTGCCCAGGTGGTGCTGGCGACCCTGGCGGTGACGCTGCTCAACCCCCAGGTCTATCTGGACACCCTGGTGATGCTGGGCGCCATCGGTTCGCTGCAAGAGAGCCCGGTGGGGTTCTACGTGGGGGCGACCATTGCTTCCTTTGTCTGGTTCTTCGGTCTGGTCAGCGCCGCCGGCGCCCTGGCACCGCGGCTGAAGAGCCCGAGGGCATGGCAGTGGGTGGACGGGATCATCGCCGTGATCATGCTGCTGGTGGCGTGGCAGCTGGTGACGCTGACGCTGTAAAGGTCCCAGCGATAGGCAGCCTGTCATGCCAGCGTGACGTCGTGTAAGGATTTCGTGACGCCTGGGGTGCAGAGCGCACACGGGGTGTCACGCCAGCGCTACAGCTGGCCGATGCCGGGGCGTGTGCGCTACCACCTCAAGCCGCTCCGGGGGGATGGGGGGCGCGTGTCGAGGAGCCTAGGATGGGGAGTGACAATCACAATGACGGAGGCCCACATGACCGCAGTCGCTCCCATCGATACCCACAACCCCATCGGCACCAATGGCTTCGAGTTCGTCGAATACAGCGCCCCGGATCAGGCTGGCATCGACGCCCTGCGCGAGCTGTTTCTCGCCATGGGGTTTACCGAGACGCGCCGCCACCGCTCCAAGCGGGTCACCCTGTTTCAGCAGGAGGGGGTGAACTTCGTGCTCAACGCGGAACCCGGCAGTCACGCCGCCAAGTTCGCCGAGATTCACGGTCCGGGCGCCTGCGCCATGGCGTGGAAGGTAGCGGATGCTCGTCAGGCACTGTCCTACGCCATCGATCAGGGCGCCCGTCAGGTCGATAACCCTGTCGGTGCTGGCGAGGTCGGCATTCCGGCGGTGGAGGGCATTGGTGGTTCGTTGCTGTATTTCGTCGATGATCGGGTCGACGAACAGGGACGTACCATCTACGACATCGACTTCGAGCCCATCGCCGGCACCTCGGCTCAGGACAACAGCGTTGGTCTCAAGGTGCTGGATCACCTGACCCACAACGTGGCGAGGGGTCAGATGGATCCCTGGGCCGACTTCTATACCCGTATCGCCAACTTCCGTGAGAATCGCTATTTCGACATCGAGGGCAAGAAGACCGGGCTTCATTCCCGCGCCATGACCGCACCCTGCGGCAAGATGCATATCCCGATCAACGAGTCCGCCGACGACAACTCCCAGATCGCCGAGTTTATCCGCGAGTACAACGGCGAGGGCATCCAGCACCTGGCCATGGCCACCGACGACATCTACGCCACGGTGCGCGCGCTGAAGGCCAACGGCATTCGCTTCCTGTCCACCCCCGACACCTACTACGAGAAGGTCAATGTGCGAGTGCCCAACCACGAAGAGCGGGTCGAGGATCTGCGTGAGTTGAGCCTGCTGATCGATGGCGGTCCGGATCAGGGGGTGCTGCTGCAGATCTTCACCGAGACCGTGATCGGTCCGATCTTCTTCGAGATCATCCAGCGCAAGGGTAACGACGGCTTCGGCGAGGGCAACTTCAAGGCGCTGTTCGAATCCATCGAGGAAGATCAGATTCGCCGCGGTGTCCTCGACGCCGACTAACGTCGGTCGGCTACAGCCGCTGTCGTCACTGGCGTCTTGTCGGCCAGGTGAGCGGCAGCGGATCCTTCGCCAGGTAGGCCCTTGGCCGCGACTTTGCGTCGTCGGCCTGCCCAATCACAACAAAATCCGTCACAATGGCGCGCTGGATGCCCTGGGTCTGTGCTGTTTCAGGCTGTTTTCAGGGCGCCACCGCCATGGTGGACAAACAAAAGTGCGCAAGCGATCTCTGGTGAGTCATGACAACCAATGAACCCTCTCGCACCCAGTGGCTAGGCCGCTGGGGCTTCGTTCTGGCCGCGACCGGCTCCGCTGTGGGCCTGGGCAATATCTGGAAATTTCCGTACATGACCGGAGAGTACGGCGGCGGCGCCTTCGTGCTGGTCTACCTGGTCTGTATCCTGTCGGTCGGTGTGCCCATCATGATGACCGAGATCGCCCTGGGGCGGCGTGGTCGGGGCAGCCCTATCGACGCCATTCGCCGGGTAGTCAAGGAATCCGGAGGCAGTTCGCTGTGGTCGCTGTTCGGCTGGATGGCGATGCTCTGCGGCTTTTTGATCCTGAGTTTCTACGTGGTGGTCGCCGGCTGGTCCTTCGCCTACCTGTGGAAGATGATCTCCGGCGGACTGGTCGGTTCCAGCGTCGATGACATGGCGGCCATCTTCGGCGCCAACAATGCCAACCCCTTCAGCCTCGGCGGTTGGAGCACCCTGGTGACCGTGGCCACCATGGTGATCGTTGGCAAGGGGGTGCAGCAGGGCATCGAGAAGAGCGTCGGCTGGATGATGCCGGGCATGGTGATCATGCTGCTGATCATGATCGTCTACGGCATGTTCTCCGGTGGCTTCGGTCAGGCCGTCCACTTCCTGTTCGACTTCAAGGCTTCCAGCCTGTCCAGCGAAGGCATGCTGGCCGCCATGGGCCATGCCTTCTTTACCTTGTCACTGGCCTCCGGGGCCATCCTCACCTACGGCAGCTACCTGCCGAGACGTGCTTCCATCGGTCGTACCACCCTGACAGTCGCGGTGGCCGATACCCTGGTGGCGCTGATGGCGGGGCTGGCGATCTTCCCGGTGATCTTCGCCAACGGCATGGAGCCCAACAGCGGCCCCGGCCTGATCTTCATGAGCCTGCCGCTGGCGTTCCAGGCGATGCCGATGGGCACGCTGTTTGGCATCCTGTTCTTCATCATGCTGTCGATGGCGGCGCTGACCTCCTCGATCTCGATGGTCGAGGCCACGGTGTCCTGGCTCAACGACAACAAGGGCATCAGCCGCAAGGCGGCCGCCTGGGGCACCGGCATCGTGCTGTGGCTGATGAGCACCCTGGCGATGCTGTCGTTCAATATCGGTGCCGACTGGACACTGGCCGGCAAGCACTTCTTCGACTGGCTCGACTTCCTCACCTCGCGTCTGATGATGCCGCTGGGCGGACTCGGCATGGCGCTGCTGGCCGGCTTCTTCCTCAAGAGTGAGGCGGTACGCGATGAACTGGATCTGCCGGCGGGCATACACGCCCTGTGGCTGTTCATGGTGCGCTACGTCAGTCCCCTGGGCATCCTGGTGATCTTCGTCGATGCGCTGGGCATCGTCGCTGTGGATTTCGCCGCTCACTGGCTGTGGCTGGCACTGATCCTGGTCGTGATGACCGGTCTCGGTGAAACCCTCAGCCCGAGGCTGCGGCGGACGCTGAGCGCCAAGGGGTAAGACAGTCACCCCACTGACCCTGCCAAAGCCGCCAGAGCGCCGCTTTCTCCGTCGGGGAAGGCGGCGTTCTGGTTTGGGGTGACGACGCCTTGCAGCAGCAATGAAGTGTGTTTTTGGTAATAACGAAGTGGACGTTTAATTCCGACATGGCATAATGATGCCCGTTGTCATCGCTCGTTGTTCACTCTGGAGTCCACCGTCATGAGCCCTTCCCAGTTGCCTGCCCACAGTGGCTTTCCGGCCGGTAGCGTGAGTCTCGTCGGTGCCGGTCCCGGCGATCCTGAGCTTCTGACCCTGCGAGCCTGGCGGCGACTGTGCGAGGCCGAGGTGGTGCTGCACGATCGACTGGTCAGTGAGGAAATCCTGGCGCTGGTGCCGGCATCGGCGGATCGCTACTACGTCGGCAAGGCTCGCTCCGATCACAGCCTGCCCCAGGAGGACATCAATCGCTCGCTGGTCGACTGGGCCCGTCAGGGCAAGCGTGTGGTCAGGCTCAAGGGGGGCGACCCTTTCATCTTCGGTCGTGGCGGTGAGGAGCTTGAGACCCTGGTGGCCGAAGGCGTTCAGGTGGAAGTGGTACCGGGCATCACCGCGGCTTCCGGCTGCAGCGCCTACGCCGGCATTCCTTTGACCCATCGTGATCACGCCCAGTCGGTGCGCTTTATCACCGGGCACTTGAAGGAAGGGGGGTGCGAACTCGACTGGCGGGCGCTGGCAAGCCCCGGTCAGACGCTGGTGTTCTACATGGGGCTTGGCAGTCTCGACTACATCAGCCAGGGCTTGATCGGCGAGGGACTGAGCCCGGACACCCCGGTGGCGCTGGTCGAACAGGGAACTACCCAGCGCCAGCGCGTCCATCTATCCAACTTGGCTAATTTGCCGAAGTTGAATGATCGGGATATCATTCGACCGCCCACCTTGATCATCGTCGGCAGCGTGGTATCGCTGCACGAGCAACTGGCCTGGTTCGATCATGCGCAAGCGGGGAGTCGTGGGTGGATGCACGGCAAGCATCCGTCACCCCGAGAACGTTCTTCGGATTGAACGTGCGCCATCGCTGGAGACTTCGCACCAGGCTCTGAATCCCCGCGTCTCGCGGGTTACCTGAGGTGAAGATGATGTTGTCCATTTCTCTGCGTCGTATGTTGTCCGGTCGATCGACCATGGCCGCCTGGGCGGCCGCCGTTGTTCTGGCCATGGCGTCGCTTGCGAGCGCGCCGGCAATGGCCCGTGACGACGGAGAGGTTGCTTCCCAGCGCGGCCAGGCTTCCTACTACAGCGATCGCTTCCAGGGGCGTCGAACCGCCAGCGGCGAGTCCTTCGACCAGCAGGCGCTGACCGCCGCCCATCGCAGTCTGCCCTTCGGTACCAAGGTGCTGGTCACCCGTCGTGATACCGGCCAGAGCGTCGAGGTCGAGATCAATGACCGCGGCCCCTTCGTCCAGGGACGGGTCATCGACCTGTCCAAGCGTGCCGCCCGCGAGCTAGGCATGCTCAAGCGCGGCACCGCGCCGGTCCTTCTGACCTACCTGCCCGGAGCTTGACCCGGGGCACCAACAGGGGCCACAAGCATCGGTACGTCGAAACGAAGATGTGCGATCGCAGGTGATCGACCAAGGCCCGCCAGGCTTGCCTGGCGGGCCTTGTCGTGTCTGCGCAACGATAGCAGGGCGCATCGTCACCGCGAGAACTGCTCGATCGCCCGGGTATCGACCGGCTGATCGTGAAATTCGCGCTGCCAGCGGGCGAGCAGTGCGGTGCGCTTCAACTCATCGAGGGTCGCCAGCAAGCCGGGGCTCAGAGGAATCGGCCTCAGGCCGTCAGGGTAGTCGCGGCGCATGGCGGTGGCGGTGCCCGGGCCATCCAGCTGGGGGTGCAGGGCGCCGAGTTCGCCGGCCTCGGCGATGACCCTTTGGCCGTCGGCGCTCAGCAGGTAGTCGATAAAGCGGCGCGCTGCCCCCGCGTGCGGCGCCTGGCGAGGCACGAAGGCCAGACGTCGAATGACCAGGGCATAGTCGTCGGGAATCACCAGCCTGAGCTCGGGGTCATCGGCGATCCTTTCCCGGGCATAGCTGCCCAGCACGTTGTAGGCGATGTCGTAGCGACCCTGCCTGAGGCCTTCCAGCATGGCGCCGGTGGTATTCACCAGGGCGGTATCTGCCTTGCCCAGCGCCGCCACCAGATCCCAGTAGCGCGGGGACAGGCGCGACTCCTCGATGGCGTAGGTGTAGCCGGCGCCGCTGGAGGTGGGGTCGTAGGTGACCAGGCGTCCTTGCAGCGGCGAGCGCGCCTCGGCCAGCAGGCCGAGCAGATCGGCGCGGCTGTCGACGGGGCCGAGGCGCTGCTCGAGGCGGCGGCTGACCACCATCACGATGGGTTCGAAGGTAAAGGCAAACAGCTCCTGACGCCACTTGGCCGTGTCCGGCCAGCGCTGGGTGATGGCGGTGTCGATGCTCTGGGCGTGACCCTCGTTGACCAGCAGGTACTGCCAGGGCATGGCCGACGAGATGACCACATCGGCCTCTGCGGGGGCGTCGAGAAAGCGCTGATGCACGTCCAGCGTCGAGAAGTTGCGGTAGGTGATGGTGTAGCGCGGATGACGACGATGGAAGTCCTCGAGTAGCGGCAGGGCGTAGGGGATATCCAGGGCTGCGTGGATCACCAGCGCATCTGACGACTCTCCTGTCCCTTCGAAGGTGACCTCATCGTAGGCTGGCTGCTGCGAGGCGTTCCCCGGGTATGCCTCGAGGGGGGAGTCGGACCCGGCCTCGGGTATGGATTGCGCCAGGGACTCATCAGGCAGAAGCGACCACAGCGCTAGCGACGCCACCAGCGTGACAACGGCGGTCATCCAGGGGGGCAGCGCAAGGGTGCGGGATATCATGGCTGGCTCCGTGAAGGGGCGGACGTCGATCCCTTGTCGACGCCTTCGCCGAATTGCAGGCTGACTCGCAGGCCCGGCGGTGGTGCTTCCCGGGCGTCACCGAGGCTCAGTCGAGCGCCGTGGGTGCGGGCGATGCCGTCGACGATGGCCAGGCCCAGACCCGAGCCTTCGCTGGTGTGCTCACCGCGGTGGAAGGGGCGCAGTACCAGCAGTCGACGCTCGTGGGGGATGCCTGGGCCGTCATCGACGACCGCCAGAGCGATCGGGTCGGCGCTGACCTCGACGGTGATGTGCCTGGCACCGTAGTGGCAGGCGTTGTCGATCAGATTGGCCAGCGCCTCGCCCAGCTGCCAGTCGAGCCCCTGCACGTGCACCGGTGCCTCTGGCGCCTCCAGACCAAGGTCGACGCCGGCGCGCTGACAGCGTTGCCAATGGGCCATCACCGCCTCACGGGCGACCTGAACCAGATCGGTGGGGGCCAGTTCGGGCTGGAACTCGGGATTGTCCAGGCGGGTCAGTGACAGCAGTTGCATGGCCAGGCGCGAGGCGCTCTGGCTGGTGGTCTGCATGGCGCCCAGGGCCGAGCGCCAGGTGGCGGGGTCGTCCTGGCGCAGGGCCAGTTCGGCCCGGGCGGAAAGTCCCGCCAGGGGAGTTCGGAGCTGATGCGAGGCGTCGCCGATAAAGCGTTCCTGGTTGGCCTTGACCCGACGCATCCGTGCCAGCAGCTCGTTGACGGTGTCACGCAGCTCGGCCAGCTCTCGCGGCAGCGGCAATTCCAGCGGTGCCAGGGTGCGCGGATCACGGGTGCGTATCTGGCGTCGCAGTCGTGTCAGCGGTGCCAGCGCCAGGCGAATGGCGATCAGCAGGGCGGCCACCGACAGCACCGCCACCGCCAGCAGGTAGGCGAGGCTCTGGCGAAACAGCTCGCCGCTGAGCGCGTCGCGCCCCTCGCGCGTGTGGGCGACCCGGATCTCGAAGGGCTCGCGCAGGCGCCAGTCCTCAAGCCGAGAGCGGCGCACCCCGAGGCGCAGAGGCATATCGTGGTAGTCAACGTCGCCATAGACGACGTCGCTCGCGTCCTGGGCGGCGCCTTCGATACCGGGCAGGTCGGCGTTGCCGGTGACCCGCTCACCGCGAGCGTCCACCAAGGTATAGAACACCCGTTCGTCGTGGCGCGAGGCGAGCATTTCCAGGGCCGCCGGAGGCAGGTCGAGCCATAGTCGGTCGTCCTGCCACTGGGCCTGTTCGGCGATCGACAGACTGGCGGCGTCGAGCAGCCGGTCGAAGGCCCGGTCGGCGGTCTGGCGAGCGTCCAGCCAGGCCCGCCACAGCACCACCGAGCCGACGATCAGCATCGGCAGCAGCAGCCAGGTCAACAGTCGGCGATGCAGTGAATCCCCGCTCATGGTGCTTCCAGCAGGTAGCCGAGACCGCGCACCGTGCGCAGGTTCACTCGATGCCCCTGAAGGCGCTTGCGCAGACGATGCACGTAGACCTCGATGGCATTGTCGCCGAGTTCCTCCTCGCCGAAGGCTTCACGCACCAGGGTAGCCTTGTCCACCGGCTGGCCGGCGTGCCGCATCAGGCACCCCAGCAGGCGCTGCTCTCGCGGAGGCAGTGCCAACGCCTCGTCGCCCAGGCTGAAGCGCTGGGCCAGGCTATCGAAGCTGAGTTCGCCAACGGTGATCAGGCCGGAGGGGGCGCGGCGACGCATCAGGGCGCGTACCCGGGCCTCCAGCTCCTCCAGCGAGAAGGGCTTGGCCAGGTAGTCATCGGCACCCAGGTCGAGCCCTCGCACGCGATCTTCTACCGCGCCGCGAGCGGTGAGAATCAGCACCGGGGTCGAGCTGTCGTGGCGCCTCAACGCCTCCAGCACCTCCAGGCCGCCGAGCCCAGGAAGGTTCAGATCCAGAAGTACCATGTCCAGTCGGTGATTTCCCTGGAGGCGGTCGCGGGCGTCGATGCCGTTGTCGAGATGCACAACCTCGTGGCCTGCGATGCCGAGGGCATCGACCAGGGTCTCGGCCAGAAGCCGATCGTCTTCCACCAGCAGCAGTGTCATGCGCGCCTCCCTTGGGTGTCCCGCTGATCGATCAACTGTGTCACCGCCTCGTCGAGCCGTGTCGCGGCGATGTGTGTGTCCAACCGTCCCTCGGGCCCGGACAGGGCCAGCCAGAGTTCGTGGCGACCTTCCAGCGGCAGCCGCCGACACACCATGATGCCTCCCGCAAGGGCCGGCGCCGGAGCGTCGGTGTCTCGAAGGGGCCACTGGCTGCCGGGAACAAGGTCATGGCGCAGGCTCTGATCGGGCAGGGCGGCCAGGCGACAGTGAACCACGCCGGCGGTCACCTCGAGCAGGCTGGCGGTGTCGCCGAGTTGTCGCGCCAGGCCGTCGAGCAGCGGCTGGATCAGTGCCGCGAGATCGCGACTGGGGGCGTGGCGACGGGCGAGGCGCACCGGAGCACCGCCAATGCGCCAGCGGCCATCCTCTCCACGCTGGGTGTAGTCGAAGCGTTCCAGCGAGGCCAGAAGCCTGAGCAGGGTGCTCTTGTAGAAGCCGGTGGCGTCGGCCAGTTCTGCCAGACTGAAACTATCCTGAGGAGTATCGAAGACCTCCAGGACCGAGAGGGCCCGTTCGACCGCCTCGACGCGATCCTGTGCCATGTGAACCTTCCTGTCGGTGATAGCGAATGATGTCGCTGGCATTCAACTTTGGTCGGAATTACGCGATCGCGCGTTGACCCGGATGCTATCCGGGCTTAGCTTTCCATCCAAGGGAACGACGTTCTGCCTTACAGAATTGTAAGCCAGGTGTCAGTTTCCAACAAGTGGAAATCTCGGCGCCGTCTCGGCGTCAATCGCGACGGGATGTCGGCTCGTGCCTCCTGTCAGCAGACAACAACAGAGGACTTCGTCATGTCCATGAACACGCCAGTCAAACTGATCGCCATCGCTGCCATCACCGGTGCAGCCAGCACTGCCGTTGCCTTTGAGCCCGAAGGCAAGGTCGAGTGTCTGGCACCTGCCGACCCGGGCGGCGGCTGGGACTTCACCTGCCGCAGCGTCGGTACCGTGCTCGAAGAGCTGGACCTGGTGCCGCGCGGTGTTCAGACCGTCAACATGGCCGGTGCCGGTGGTGGCGTGGCTTACGCTCACACCGTCAGCAAGCGCGCCGGTGATGACCAGCTGCTGGTCGCGGCTTCCACCGCCACCACCACACGCCTGGCCCAGGGGCAGTTCCCGGGAATGACCGCCGACATGGTCAACTGGGTCGGCGCCCTGGGGGCGGACTATGGGGTCATCGCGGTCAGCGCCGACAGCGAGTACCAGGACCTCAACGCCATCATGGACGCCATCAAGGAAGACCCGCGTGCGGTGAAGTTCGCCGGTGGCAGCGCCAAGGGCGGCTGGGATCACCTCAAGGTGCTGATCGCGGCTCAGGCTGCCGGCGTCGAGAACCTGCCGAGGATCCCCTACCTGTCCTACAACAACGGCGGCGAGGCCATGACCCAGGTGGTCGGCGGCCACGTGGACGCCTTCACCGGTGACATCACCGAGGCCCAGGGTTTCATGGAGTCCGGTGACCTGCGCGTGGTGGCGGTGCTGTCCGAGGAGCGTCTGCCGGGCGAGTTCAGCGAGATCCCCACCGCCAAGGAGCAGGGCATCGACGCCGTGGGTCCGAACTGGCGCGGCTTCTACATGCCGGCGGATATTCCTGAAGACGCCAAGCAGTACTGGGTCGACGCCATGGACACCATCTACGAGAGCCAGGAGTGGAAGGACGTCATGGAAAGCAACGGCCTGATGCCGTTCCACATGAGCGCCGGTGAGTTCGAGACCTTCGTCAAGGAGCAGATCGCCGACATCAACCAGCTCTCCAAAGATATCGGACTGATCCAGCAATGAGCATGTTCAACGACCGCGTATTCGGGGTCTTGATGATCGTCCTGGCCGTCGCGTACGGCTGGGGCGCCACCCAGTTTCCCGAACCCTTTGGCGGGGCCGAGGCGGTAGGCCCCGAAACCTTCCCCTACCTGCTGGCCGTCGTGCTGGGGCTGTCCAGCCTGTACATGGTGGTGCGCCCGGATCCTGACAATGCCTGGCCCTGGAGCCGCACCGGCGTCGAGCTGATCATCGCCTTGGTGGTGCTGGTGCTCTACGCGGCCCTGCTGCAGCCGCTCGGCTTCATCCTGGCGACCCTGCTGGCGGTGGGCACCCTGTGCTGGCGCATGGGCGCGCCGCCGGTCAAGGCCTTCATCGTCGGCGGTATTTCCGGCGTGGTGGTATTTCTGATCTTCAACTTTGCGCTGGACCTGCCCCTGCCCCTGGGTGTGCTGTCCTTCCTGGAGGTGGGCTGATGGAAACCCTTGGCTACCTGATCGATGGCTTCGGGGTGGCGCTCGCCCCGCATAACCTGATGTTTGCGCTGCTGGGCGCCTTTCTCGGCACCCTGATCGGCGCGCTGCCCGGACTCGGCCCGGCCAACGGTGTGGCGATCCTGATCCCGCTGGCCTTTACCCTTGGGCTCAAGCCCGAGACCGCCCTGATCATGCTCACTGCGGTCTACGCTGGCGCCATGTACGGCGGGCGTATCTCGTCGATTCTGTTGAATATTCCCGGTGACGAGCCGGCCATGATGACCTGCCTCGACGGCTATCCGATGGCCCAGAAGGGCAAGGCCGCCGAGGCCCTGGCGATCTCCGCCATAGCTTCCTTCATGGGCAGCCTGATCGCCACCGTGGGCCTGATCCTGCTGGCGCCGATCCTGGCCGATTTCGCCCTGACCTTTGGTCCTGCGGAATACTTCGCGCTGTTCCTGCTGGCCTTCGCGACCCTTGGCGGTATCACCGGCAAGAACCCGATGAAGACCGTGGTGGCCGCCTGCATCGGTCTGATGATCGCGACCATCGGTATCGACAATACCGGGGTGCAGCGCTACACCTTCCAGGTGCTCGAACTTTACGAGGGTGTCGACTTCATCATCGCCATCGTCGGCCTGTTCGCCATCTCGGAGCTTCTGTTCTTTATCGAGGACCGTGCCGGCAAGGGCAAGAAGACCATCAAGGTCAACAAGCTCAAGCTTTCCTGGGCCGACATCAAGGGCATCATGCCCTCGAGCATCCGTGGCGGCATCCTCGGCTTTATCGCCGGCGTACTGCCGGGGGCCGGTGCTTCGCTGGGCAGCTTTATCGGCTATACCCTCGAGAAGAAGGTGATCGGCAAGAAGGGCTACTTCGGTGAAGGTGACCCGCGCGGCGTGGCTGGCCCCGAGGCCGGCAACAACGGCGCCTCCAGCGGTGCCCTGGTGCCCATGCTGACCCTGGGCGTCCCGGGCAGCGGCACCACCGCGGTGCTGCTGGCGCTGCTGATCTCGCTGAATATCACCCCTGGTCCGCTGATGTTCACCCAGAACGCGGACATCGTGTGGGGGGTGATCGCGGCGCTGTTGATCGGCAACTTCCTGCTGCTGGTGCTCAACATTCCGCTGGTCGGTATCTTCGTCAAGCTGCTGTCGGTGCCGCCGATGTACCTGTTGCCGATCGTCACCATGGTGGCCTTCGTCGGCATCTACTCGATCTCCAACACCACCTTTGATCTGTACTTCATGGTGGCCTTCGGGGTCGGTGGCTACATCCTCAGGAAGCTCGAGATCCCGCTGGTGCCGGTGATCCTGGGTCTGCTGCTTGGCCCGGAGATGGAGAAGAACCTGCGCCACGCCATGGACATCTCCGACGGCGACTGGACGATCCTGTGGGACAGCGGCCTGGCGATCGGCCTGTGGCTGTTCGCCGGTCTCGGCCTGATCCTGCCGTACATCGTCGGCCCGATCCTGAGAAAGCGCATGGAGGTTCAGACCGGCCACACCACACCGGGTGATTGAGCGACCCCGCTCCCGGTGGTTGACGAAGGCCTTCGGGCTCGACTCGACTAACGACCTTGGGCGCCCCGATGGGGCGCCCTTTTTTTCGTGTTTCTGGTCGTGCCTTGCCGTCTGACTGTATGACGGTCTGACCGTGCGGCGTGCGCCGTTGCTCTTATCCCTGGTTCGTGGACCTGGGGTGGCGGGGTTTCTCCGGAGGCGTCACCGGAACAAAGGGGAATCTGGCACGTTGCTTGGTGGCTGTGGTGCTGGGATCGGTGCCACCGCGCACATAGACCTTGGCGGGATCGTAGGCAGGGCCAAAGTCCCAGTAGGGGAAGCGGCCATGCTTCATCGCCTCCTGAACAAAGATCCGTTTGCGCTGGGATGCGCGGATGCGTCGGTCGAGATCGTCCTCGTCCCAGCGGGTCTGCATCTCGGCAAACATCTCCTCGATCACCTGCTGATAGGCCGGATCTTCTGCCAGATTGTTCAGCTCCTGTGGGTCGGCTGTCAGATCGTAGAGCATCTTGGGGTCGGTGCGGCTATGGACCAGCTTGAGGTGGCCCTTGATCATGATCAGCGCCGGGGCGTAGAGCCCTTCACCATTGAACTCGATGAAGATTCTGTCCTCGGCACTGCCGCGCTTTGGCAGGCGCAGCAGGCTGCGTCCGTCATAGGGCGCGACGAAATCGTCGAAGCCGCCACCGCTGGCGATATCGGTGAAGGTGGGCAGGAGGTCGACGAGCGAGGCGAGCGCCTCTTCGCGGTGACCCGCCTTGAACCCAGGACCCTGTGCGATCAGGGGGACACGGATCGATGCCTCAAAGGGATTGAACTTGTACCACATGCCGCGCTCGCCGAGCATTTCGCCGTGGTCGGAGGTGATGAAGATATAGGTGTTGTCGAGCTCCCCGATCCGCTCCAGGGTTTCCATCAACTCGCCGATCAAGGTGTCGAGATGGGTGACCATGGCGAAGTAGGCGCGGCGCGAGTTGTAGAGCTGCTGCGGGGTGATGTCGAATTCGTCCTGGCGGATGGTGAGGTAGTAGCGCTGCGACCAGGGGTCGCGCTGCTCGTAGGGGATGTGCGCCACCTCCGGCTCGGGAATGTCGACACCCTCGTACATGTCCCAGTATTTCTTGTCCGCGACGAAGGGGTTGTGGGGCTGGGTAAAGGACACATGCAGCAGGAAGGGGCGGTCATCCGTCGATCTGGCGTGATCGAACATTTCCTGCTTGGCGGCGTTGAACACCTCTTCGTCGTAGTCGATCTGCAGGTTGCGCTGGCAGTACCCGGCCTCGACCACACTGAGCAGGCTCATGTGCGACGGCGCGTAGGGTTCGTCGGTCTGATCCCAGTCGGCGGTCCAGGCAAAGTCGGAGGGATAGATGTCGGTGGTCAGTCGCTCTTCGAAGCCATGCAGCTGGTCTGGCCCGACGAAGTGCATCTTGCCCGCGAGGGTGGTCTTGTAGCCGAGCTTTCGCATGTAGTGCGCGTAGGTCGGTTCGGAGGCGAGGAATTCGGCGCCGTTATCGAACACTCCCACATCCGAGGGCAGACGTCCGGTCATCATCGAGGCGCGTGAAGGGCCGCAGACCGGGTTGTTGCAATAGCTGTTGGTGAAGGTCGTGCCCTTTCTGGCGATCTTGTCGATATTCGGGGTGATCGCGTAGGGCTTGCCGTAAGCGGAAAGACACAGCGCGGTCATCTGGTCCGCCTGGATGACCAGGATATTGGGTCGAGACATGATGTAGCTCCTGTTGCCGTCTGCCACCGGGGCACCCGGGTGGTGCCCCGCTGGTTCCTGTGTGGGGGTGGCTCAGTCGTCGCTGGTGCGGGCGACGAACTCCTCGATCCCGGGGATGCCGACTTCGCGGTAGTAGCGAAGGGCCCCCGGATGCAGCGGCGAGCCGAACCCGTTCAGCACCGTGTCTGCCGACATCGCGGCAAAGGCTGGATGCATGCCGGCCAGGTCATCGAGGTTCTCGAACACCGCCTTGGTCATCTGATAGACCTGCTCTTCGGGCACGTCTGACGAGATCACCAGGCCATTGGCCAGGCCATAGGTGCGCGTGTCCTCCGTCACGCCGTCATAGGTGTCGGCGGGGATCGACAGGCGGTAGTAGGGCGGGTAGTCCGCGTGCAGCGCTTCGAAGAAATCGTCTGCTACCGGGATCAGCTTGAGGTCGCGCTGGGCCGCGAGCTGGATGACCGGAGGCAACGGGAAGGAGCCGTTCCACAGGGCGGCGTCGATGTTGCCGTCGCTCAGCATGTCGGTCATGTCGCCAAGGCGCACACGGAAGGGCTCATAGTCCCCGCCGGCGATACGTTCCATCAGCAGGTCGGCATCCAGCATCGAGGTCCCGCCGGGCTGGCCCATGCCGACGCGTTTGCCCTTGAGGTCCTCGAGCGTATTCACGCTGCTGCCCTCGACGGTGAGGATGTGCATGGCGACCGGAGCGATCGACATCCAGGCCATGATCTTGCCGGGCTCCGTGCCCTCGTAGTTGCCGGTGGCGGTGTAGGCTTCATAGGCCGACAGTGAGGTCGCCAGCGAGGCTTCCATCTCTCCGTTCTGCATCAGCCGGATGTTGGCGATGTAGCCCTTGGTTTCCTCGGCGGTGGCCTGCACCCCTTCGACGTTCCTGTTGATGACGTCGGCGACGCCGGCGGCCCAGGTATAGGCGGTGCAGGGTACCGGGCAGGAACCGATGGACAGGTAGTCACTGGCCTTGGCCGCGACTGGAAGCACCAGTAGACAGGATGCGGCAAGCGCACCTTTAAGAGTGTTTTTCATGGGAGGTTTCCTTAGTTGTTGTTGAAGCCGGGGCGGTCCCGGTCGTGCTTTCTGTCTCCGTCGCCGGGAGGGTGCTGCGCATGAGCCAGACGACGAGTGCTGCAAGGAGGACCAGCGCGGCCAGGTCGAAGCGCCAGTCGGAGTTCATGAAAAGGGTGGCGGTCAAGGCAAATGCCAGGCGTTCGAACAGGCGCAGGCGCCGGCTGAAGTGGCCCAGCATAGCGGCGCTGGCGCAGATCCCGCCGGCGATGGCGGTGATGAACGACAGCACCACCTGGGGCACGGTCACATCGATGCCCAGGATTGCCGGGTCGTAGACGAAGAAGTAGGGCACGGCGAAGGCCGCCATGCCGAACTGGCAGGCCAGGACCGCGATCTTGAGAGGGTTGCCCTTGGCGATTGAGGCCGCCGCATAGGCAGCCAGTGCCACCGGTGGCGTGATCGACGACAGCATGGCCGAGTACAGCACGAACAGATGAGCCGCCAGCAGACCGACGCCCAGGTCGACCAGGGCGGGGGCGACCAGGGTGGCGACCAGGATATAGGCGGCGGCGGTCGGCAGGCCCATGCCGAGGATGATGCAGGTGAGCATCGTCAGTACCAGCGCCAGGGGCAGGGAGCCACCCGATAGCATCACCACCAGGCTCGAGAACTTCAGCCCGATGCCGGTCAGGGTGATGATGCCGATGATCACCCCCGCCACGGCGCAGGCCAGCGCCACCGGGATGACGGCCTGGGCCGCCGCCAGGCAGGTGTCGACGAGACGGCGAGGTGTCAGCGCCGTCGCCCGGTCAAGATAGCTGATCAGTGACGAGGCAATGATCGCCCAGAAGGACGAGAGCATGATGGAATAGCCGTTGAGCAGCATGCTCACGAAAACCGGCAGGGGAAGCAGCAGGTAGGAGTGCTTCAGGATCCTGCGCCAGTTGGTCACGGTGCCGGCCACGTGCTGCACCGGGATATTGCGCCGCGCCGCCTCGAAATGGACCATCGCCAGCAGCACCGCGTAGAAGATCACGGCGGGGAGGAAGGCGGCCTTGGCGATGACGAGGTAGGAGGTGTTGGTGAACTCCGCCATGATGAAGGCCGCCGCACCCATCACCGGCGGCATCAACTGGCCCCCGGTCGAGGCCACGGCCTCGATGGCGCCGGCGGCTTCCTTGCGATAGCCGCTCTTCTGCATCAAGGGGATCGAAATCGGTCCGGTTGTCAGGACGTTTGCCACGGCGGTGCCGGAGATCATGCCCATCAGGCTCGAGCCGACCACGGCGGCCTTGGCTGGCCCACCTCGCATCTTGCCGGTCAGTGCGGTGGCGAAGTCCATCATGACCTGACCCGCGCCGGTTTTCTCCAGCAAGGCGCCGAGCACCACGACACCGGTGACGAAGGTGGCGCTGACCCCGAGTGGCGTACTGAAGATGCCGCCACCACCCAGATAGATCTGCGAGATCACCCGTTTGACCGAATACCCCCGGTGGCCAAGCGGCTCCGGCAGATAGGCACCGAGCAAGCCATAGGCGAGAAAGACGGAAGCGAGAATGACGATCGGCCAGCCGATGGTGCGCCGGCAGGCATCGAACAGCGCAACGATGAGGATGACGCCGAACACGATCTCGTAGGAGGTGATCGCCCCATAGCGGCTGTTGATCGCGTCGAAATTGAAAAGCTGGTGGCCGGTGGCGAGGACTGCCCCTGCCAAGGCGGCCAGGATCCACAGGCGTGCCCCAATACCGACAGGCGCGCGCGCTCCCGCGTCAGACTCGGTGCCGATCAGGGCCATGGCGAACACCATCACCATGACCATCAGCAGATGCGCGCTGCGCTGGATGCCATCGGGGAAGACCCCGAAGTAGGCGGTATAGAGTGTCAGTCCGATCAGACCGACCGCCGCCATGGCGATCACGCTGGTCAAACACCTTTGTTGTACGCTGTCAGCCATGGGAAAGACCCTCCCGTTTCGGTGGCGCGCTAGGCAAAGCGCTGGTAGTCAAGCCGGTTGGAGTAGCAGAAGACATGCAGCGCCAGCAGCGCCGCTGCGTCGCCGGACGAGAAGGTGCCTTTGGTCAGTTCGAAGTCCGAATCCGTGCCGTAGTCGAAGTCGTTTCTCAGTGCCGTCTCGACCGCCGAGTAGTAGGTCTCGTTGGTGCCGAGATGGCCGCTCAGGATCACCCTTTGCGGGCCGAGCAATTTCACGATGCAGTCAAGCGCCGGTGCCAGTTGTGCCCCGGCCTGCTGGACCAGGGCATCGGCTTTGCCGTCTTCCAGCGCGGCCAGCAGTGAGGTGGCGTAGTAGGACAGCCTGGAGCGATCGAACCTTTGATGATCGAGCTTGCCCAACTGCGACAGCAGGCCGAAGCCGGTGGCCGACAGGTTGAGGCAATCGTTTCTGCCACAGACGCATTCGAGCGGACGCGTCTGGGCGCGAAAATGACCGATCAGCCCCGATACCTCGGATGCGCCTCGCACCAGGCGATGATCGGAAACCACGCTGGCGCCGACGAAGGTGGCGGCGTGGATGAGTGTGAAGTCCGAAATATCCCGGGCGGCGCCGAACCGCATCTCGGCGATCGCCAGTGAATTCGAGATATTCTCGACCTCGACCGGCAGGTTGGTCAGGGCTCGAATCTCACGGCAGAAGCGCCCGTCGTCTCCCCCCCAGCCAAAATATTCCGATTTGACGATTCGGCCTTCTTCCGGCTGGGTGCGGGCCGACAGAGAGACCCCGACACCGACCATGCGGTCCTGGTCGATCCCGGACGCGATGATCAGATCGTGCAACGCTCTGGCGTAGAACTTTGCGGTCTCTGCCACGTCGGCAAGGGGGGGATCGTCGAGATGGGCGCGGGCGACGGGGGAGCCGTTGGCATCGCAGATCGATACCTCGGAATGGTAGGCCGACACCGTGATGCCGCCGGCGAAGATGCCGTCCTTGACGATGCGCAGGCCGGTCTTGGGGCGGCCGACGGACTTCTTCGGGGTGTCGACGCTGAATTCCTCGACGATTCCTGCCGCCACCAGTTCCCGCACGATGCGGGTGGCAGCCATCTCGGAAAATCCCTGCCGACGTGCCAGCTCTGCCCGAGAGATGCCCGGACTCATCTGGATGTCGGACAGAAACAGGCCTCGGTGGGCCTTGCGCAGGCTGGCGGGTGTGTTGTCAGTGTTTTTGTTGATCATGATCAGGGTTTCTTTTAATAACTATCTGTTAGATATTAATTGGAGGAGCTGGTTTGTCAAACAGAAGTTCGGGGTGCTTTGTGCCTGGCCGGCTGTCTGTTTGGCGGCTTTCAAGGGTTGATGCACCATGAGTCCATGGCGGCAGTCCGCTGACCTGCGCCATGCCAATCTGCTGCGCATTGCGCCAACTGAGATCTGATCGTTTGCCCATGACTTCGATACATGACACTTCCCGCCGCAGCTGCTGTTCTCCTTCTGCCGACGCTGCTTCGCGTTCACCCGCGATCGAGGTCCCGTGGTCGGACACTCCGCGTGCCGATGAGGGGGCGGTCGAGATTCCTGGCGGCAAGGCCTACCTGGGCACCGCTACCCCGATCATTCTCGATGACGGCGAAGGCCCCCTGCGGCGCAAGCGGGTGGCCGCGTTCAGGATCGGCGCGACGGCGGTCACCAACGCGCAGTTTGCGGCGTTCGTCGAGGACACCGGCTTTGTGACCGAGGCCGAGCGCCTCGGCTGGAGCTTCGTGTTTCACCGCCAGGTAGCAGGCAATGTGCGTGACACCCTGGGTGTGGAATCACTGGAGTGGTGGCGCCGGGTGGACGGAGCCAACTGGCGTGATGTCGACGGCGCGGGCAATGATGCCGCGACCTGCCTTGCTGACCATCCGGTGGTGCATGTGTCATGGAATGATGCCAAGGCCTATGCGAACTGGGCAGGAGGGCGGCTGCCGACCGAGGTGGAATGGGAGCATGCCGCGCGCGGTGGGCAGGGTGATGTGCCCTTTCCCTGGGGGGATCGGCAGCCCGATGACGCCTCGTATTTTCCCTGCAATATCTGGCAGGGCCGGTTTCCCCACGAGAATCTCGGTCGCGATGGCTATCTGTTCACCGCTCCGGCGAAGGCCTTCGCCCCCAATGGCTACGGGCTCTTCAACATGGTGGGCAATGTCTGGGAGTGGACGGCCGAGCCTTTTGTCGTTCGCTCGCTGAGACGATCGGCCCAGGCGTTCGGCAAGTCGCGAAGGGGCTGTCGCTTGCTCAAGGGGGGCTCGCATCTGTGCCACGTCAGCTACTGTTTCCGCTATCGCATCGCCGCCCGCAGCAGCAATACGCCGGACTCCACCACCACCCACCAGGGATTCAGGGTGGTCTGGGATATCCAGAGATCGGCCTAGGGCTTGTCTGAAAAGTGCCTGCGCTCGGTAATACGGCGTTAAAAATCGGATCAAAATGCTCATTTACACCCCGTAAACTGCGCTTTTTCACCGATTTTTGCCTTGTCTAACCTTCGCTCGTCGACTTTTCGGACAGCGCCTAGTGGCGTCCAGGATGGCGTCGCGGCGAGGGTTCTCGCCGCTATCATCGTCGTTGCCCACTGTCTCGCGAGCTTGGTGCAGTGGCGTCGCGTCACGTCGGCGCGCCATCGCATCGTGCGTTGTCATCGATCCAGGCCCTGGCCAGCCAGCCGCCGGCCTCGGCGATCCGCTCCGGTGTCGAGCCGGCGTAGCCCAGCACCAGCCCAGGCATGGCGTCAGGTGCCAGGTAGTGACCGGATAGCGGTGACAGGGTGACGCCCTCGCGCCGTCCGCGCTCGATCAGGCGTTGCTCCTGTGCCCGCGAGGCGAGCCTTGCCACCAGGTGCATGCCGGCCTGGCCGGCCGACAGTTCCAGTCCTTGCTCCACGGCAGGCGCCAAGGCCTCCCTGAGACAGGCTTGACGCTGTCGATAGCAGTGGCGCATGCGCGCGATGTGGCGAGAGAAGTGTCCCTCGACGATAAAGTCTGCCAGCGCTGACTGGGATACGTACTGGCCTTCCCGATGCAGTCGCGCGTTGGCGCGGCGAAAGTCGTCCACCAGGGACTCGGGAAGTACCAGGTAGCCGAGCCTGAGGCCCGGGTAGAGCACCTTGCTGAAGGTGCCGACGTAGAGCACCGGACCGCCCCCGGCCAGCCCCTGGAGGGAGGCCACCGGCGCGGTGGTATAGCGAAATTCGCTGTCGTAGTCGTCCTCGATGATCAGCGCGCCGTGGTGGCGGGCGAAGTCGAGCAAGGCGAGGCGCCGTGCCACCGGCATCGTCACGCCGCAGGGGTACTGATGCGAGGGGGTGACATAGATCAGTCGCGGTGGCGGGCTATCCGGGGCGAGAGCCTCAGGCTGCATGCCCTGGGCGTCCACTGGTACCGGGACGGGCGTTAGCCCGGCCATGTTGAAGCAGGCCTTGGCCCCGGCGTAGCCGGGATCCTCGACCCAGACGCTGTCACCGGGGTCGGCCAGCAGGCGGGCGATCAGCTCGAAGCCCTGTTGGGCGCCCTGGGTGATCAGGATCTGCTGTGGTTGGCAATTGACCGAGCGCGATAGACGCAGGTAGTCACACAGTGCCGTCTTGAGGGCGTGATGCCCGCCGTTGGTGGCGTAGCCGAAGGCGTCGAGACTGGCCTGGTGACGATGGCGCCGTAGCAGGCGCTGCCATGCCTCGCGCGGGAACAGATCGAGGGCGGGGACGCCCGGGGCGAAGGCATCCCGGGAGCTCTCCATCTCGCCGCAGCTCTCCAGCAGGCGCTGACCTCGCCGAGAATGCCAGCGGCTCGCCTGGATGGGGGCGCCGGGCAACGGGCTGGGTTCGGGCAGCGCCAAAGACGCCACGAATAGCCCGGCCCCCGGGCGCGCCTCGACGAAGCCTTCCGCCACCAGGCGGTCCATGGCGGCAAGCACCGTGTTGCGGCCGATGCCGAGGTCCGC